>JALHTN010000384.1 GCA_022865865.1 Anaerolineales bacterium | reverse complement strand
CTCGCAATAACCCGTTTCAGGGTCAAGAGGCGTCGTTTTGGGGGGTATGTATTGAAACCTACCGATCGCTGGACGATCCTCTTCAATCCACTTCTGAAGGGCGAGTTCTGCAGCTCCCCGAATAGAATTCCCAGCCACGAAAGTCATTCTTGATGCAGAAGTGCTGCCCGAATTATCACTTGTTGCAGTGTCGGAAACCAACATCTCAACCCGCTCAAGAGGAACCCCCACAGCATCAGCTGCCATCTGAGCCATAATGGTATGAGCCCCCTGCCCGACGTCAGCACCGGCATGGTGAACAATAACTCTTTCGATATCAGCATCGCCATGCAGTTCGACTGTCGCCCAGCACTCATCAACAAACCCATATGAGAAACCTACATTCTTAAATGCACATGCAAACCCTGTTCCAATCCGTAAATGGTCCTCAACTGGTGGTACTGATTTGGACGTCTGGGTCCATCCCTCTGAAGAGGGTTCCCAGCCAGCCGCTTGCGCACACTCCGCGACCACTTTCGACATCGATACACCCTCCGGTAGAGGAGTTCCTACCGACAACAGGCTTCCCTCCTGTAATATGTTGCGCATACGCAGTTCGACTGGATCGATTTGCAGCATTTCAGCCAGTTTGTTCATCTGCGCTTCTGCAGCAAATGCCCCCTGGGGTCCACCAAAACCTCGGAATGCACCGCCAGGGATGTGGTTTGTATACACTGCATAGGTATCAACTTTGACATTATCGATCTCATAAGGTCCTGTACACATTAAAGTCGCATTTCCAAGCACCTTTGTTGATGTATATGCATATGCACCTCCATCCGCGATAACCTCCATTTCAGCTGCGATTACCTTCCCTTCCTTTGTGGCACCCCATTTCGCTTTCAGCACATATGGATGGCGTTTGTGATGGCCAATGATCGACTCTTCCCTATTCCAAATAATTTTTATGGGTCGCTTGATTCCACGCTGGTGCAAACGCCAGGCAGCTAAGGCAAGCACAATCTGCACCGACATATCCTCTCTGCCCCCAAACGCCCCCCCGATTGCAGGATAAATCACCCTGATTTGATCTGATGGCAGATCCAGCGCATGGGCAATTTGCTCAAGATCCGTGTGAGTCCATTGACCCGCGACTAAAACTGTCACCCGCCCCTCATCATCGATGTAGCTCAAACCAGCTTCGGGTTGGAGGTATGCATGCTCCTGGGCAGGTGTGTTGTACTCCTGTTCAACAATCACATCAGCTTGATCGAATGCAGTTTCAATATCTCCCTTGCGGATGCGGTAGTGACAGAAAATATTCGAATCACGATCCGGATGGATGAGCAGCGCGGTTTCCTCCCAAGCTTCAATAGGATTTGTGATTATTGGCAGGTCCTCATAATCAACCTCGATCAAATCACGAGCTTCTTCAGCGATCGATTCGCTCTCAGCAACCACCAGGGCAATTTGATCTCCGATAAAGCGCACTCGGTCGGCAAAGGGTTTATTTGAACCAGGTCCACACAAAACGGGTTGATCTGGCATGATCAACCCGTACTCATTCACAGGCACATCTCGAGCAGTGAAAATCGCTAAAACGCCATCCACTGCCTCAGCTTTCTGGGTATCGATTCGCTGCACGATAGCATGAGGTCGGTCAGCAAATAATATTTTCATAAATACCTGATCCGGCAAATTTATATCACCTGGGTAGAATGTTTCTCCAGTTACTTTGCCCTGAGCATCCGATCGTTGGATTGAGTGACCGACAGCGGACATAACTTGGTCTCCAATTAATTATTTTTTGGATAATTTCGTTATATTGATAATTCTTGCTAGCGCGATTATACACCGGCAGATATCTTATCTGCTCCAAGAAAAAGACTAAATGAATATCTCAATGAATGCCAGGATCAGCTAATGCATTCAGCTGATCATCATCAGATTTCTTAGTCTACCTTAGCCCAAACCTGGCAGTAAAGGTCGCAACCAAGGCATACCAAGTAATATCGCTAATAAAGACAGGCTAAACCAGATTGCAGTTCGGCGATGCTTAATGACTGGTTCAGCTGCCCGCTTTGCGGTCGCTACACCAGCATGAGCAAATATCACTGCAAGGACCATCATTAGCACATGTTCAAATACGAAGAAGCGAAGATCTGTATTCGCTAAAGCAGCACCGAAATCACTGAAGGCAATCCTGGTTATGGGACTCAGCACAAAATAAAGGATTAATCCCAGCAGCAATTGGACATCTAAGGAAACTGAATAAAACATTCCAACCTTCCCATCTGTGGAAGTCCATTCCCTGTTTCCGAACCAGCCCCAGAACGCCCGAACCAAAGCTATTAGCACCAAGACCAGGACGATCCAGCGTAAAATGTTATGAACTGCAAGTATAAATTCAAATAGGGTCATCTTCCTCTCCTAAATAGTGATCACTGATGATGGATTGAGTAAAAATATCCACCCAATAATCATCTCTCTATTACAATAAAAATTGTATCCATCCATCACAATTATGTCAATTGGATAGTGAAATTATGATACGATTAGCGGCACCTAAAATCCTACTTACTCGAGGTTAAGATGATTGAAATTCATGATTCCGAGATTCTTCCCCTGTCTCTTGAACACAGCTTTTGGACCTGGTCTGCTCAGGGTAGCGTATCCCCGATCCCCGTCACCCGCGCAAAAGGAGTATATTTTTGGGATGCTGATGGCAAACGCTACCTCGATCTAAACTCGCAGTTAATGTGCGTTAATATCGGACACGGCGATGAAAGGGTGATTGAAGCAATCGCCAAACAAGCCCGTGAGCTGCCTTACGTCGCACCATCTCTGACGAGCAAACCCAGGGCAGTTCTAGGAAAGATGCTGGCAGAGATCACTCCCGGTGATCTTAATCATTTCTTTTTTACATTAGGTGGTGCCGAAGCCAATGAGAACGCTATAAAAATTGCGCGGGCATTCACTGGAAAACATAAAATTCTCGCCCGCTACCGTTCATACCACGGCGCGACTGCTGGTGCAATGTCGTTAACCGGGGACCCCCGCCGATTGGCCTGGGAGCCCAACCTGATGACCGGGGTAGTCCACTTTCTGGATCCTTACCGCTACCGTTCCACTTTCCATCGCTCAAATCCGGGAATCTCTGAATCCGATTTCACCCAAGATTACCTCAATCACCTCGAAGAGATTATCACTTATGAAGGGCCAGAGACCATTGCAGCGATCATTATCGAGACCGTAACCGGTACAAATGGGATTATCATTCCACCTGATGGTTACCTGCAGGGGATGCGAGAGATCTGCGACAAATATAATATCCTAATGATTTGTGATGAAGTTATGAGTGGTTTTGGTCGCACTGGTAAATGGTTCGCTGTCGACAATTGGAATGTAGTCCCCGATTTGATGACCATGGCAAAAGGTTTGACCTCAGCCTACGCCCCGTTAGGTGCGGTTGCGATGAGTGATGAAATCGCAGAATATTTTAATGATCAGGTCTTTTACGGTGGTTTGACTTATAATTCCCACCCAATCTCCTTGGCAGCTGCCATAGCTAACATCAATGTCATGAAGGAAGATCACTTGATTGAAAATGCTCAAAAGATGGGGACTGTCCTCCGGCATCATCTTAATAATCTGGGAGAACAGCATGCCTCAGTTGGTGAAGTGCGCTCCATCGGGCTTTTCAGTGCTATAGAAGTCGTTAACAACAGGGAAACCCGCGCACCAATGGCTCCTTATAATGGCACATCGCCTGAGATGACCAAATTGAGACAATTCTTGCTCGATAATGGCGTCTACACTTTTGTCCATTGGAATGTAATCATGGTAAATCCCCCATTGATCATCAATGAAGAGCAATTGGACGAAGGCATCAAAGTCATCGATAAAGCCCTCGAAATCACAGATGCAGCTGTAACTGAATAGATAATCCATTTCTTAGAATCATCAGTCTAGAACAGGAATTTATTACGGTTAGATTCGGGGATTATTTAGAGCTGACAGATTGCTCTCTACTGTAAATTCTGGATCCTTTTTCTCTCTGAATCGAAAATTCTTCTCAATAATGCTATAGTGACACCATACGTGGAATCCATTCCATAATATGACATGTTGCCTGCACCCAGATTTCTTCCTTTACTAAGTGGGGTATCAGAGGCATAGTGCATAATTCCCAGATCGAACGGGATCCCATATAAATTAAGCACTTCATTCACAGGATGGCGTTGAGGACGGTACATTTCATAAACCGCAGAAAGATAAGGTCCAGCCTCCATTTCAATGTCGGTATATCCTTCTCGATAAAAAACGTCCATGTATTCATCATTTTGGAGGAAAGTACCTCGCACAGTGACAGCTTTCTGATTATCGAGAATTGCACCGTAAACAACATACGGTGTCACATCTGAAGCGGCAAATGAATTCGGGAATAAATAAGTATTTTGGGATTGTTCATCTTGAACGATTGTGGGGATCATCACATCGCCAACCACCCCATTCAGGGTTGCAGCTTTACCAGTGATAAAGACCCCAAGAATATCACCAACTTCGGCTGATATTTTTGTCAGGATATTGTAGGCTGCCATACCTAAAGGGTAATCAATATTCAAAATGAGGGCATTACTCTTTGTTAGAAATTCAAGTTCCTCACCTAATCGGGGGTCCATACTGGCTGGATCAAGTCGGGCTAGATCAATAATTTGGGCTTCCACATCAAAGCTATATAAACTGGGAACTCGTTGGATTCCCAATGCTAATTCATGTTCCCTCATCGATTTCTCAAGTGCCTGACCCTGATGTTGGCTCAGGTATTCTTTAAAAACATAATAGAAAAAATTTTCTCGGTTCGAAGGAACCCGGTCATCTTTGATCTTCGCCCATTCTTTAGCTAAATCTCCATTTTGGCTTTGTTCCACGAATGACAAGAGAGTCTTTCGCTGTTGAAGAGCAAATCCTGAGAGAAGATTTACTACGCTGTGAGGGTTGCTCGAGATGAAATATACCGGGCGATCTCGTAAATGAGGGCACTCTGCCTCAATATTGTCCCACCAGATACGGGTAGCGCGCCAGTAATCACTTAATGAACCGGACAGCAGCTGCAGACGTATTCTGCTAGGTCTTGAGGCCATCTCATTTAAAATATGGGGAAAATCATCTCCTAACAAAACACGTAATTGATTCAGGTCATCTTCGCTGATCATCAGAGTCTCGGCGACTTTATTAAAAGTGTTCGCATCCCGATCAACCTTATTGAGATCGACTGATTTTGGCAACATTTGGAGTAAATTATTAAACTTATTCCACTCAATTTGGTAAGCTGTTAAGAGCGGGACGATATCATCTATATCAGTCCTGCTTGCGATATAACAAGCGAGAGTACTATCTCCATTATAAAAGCAGCGCCTGCGCCGGGCTGGAGCAAACACCTGCTGCCAGCTTTCCACGTTCCCAAAACCACGCCGATCGTAAATCTCTGCACTCTGGCCTAACACTACCAGCTGCACATGGTGCATAATCGACGGCAATCGTAAAATCGAATAAACCAAGGCTGATAAGTCAGGTGCAGATCCGCGCGCATCAGGATGAAGCAGGGATTTCATGCGTCCATGGGCTTCTTCCAAAGTCCGTATCTGGACTTCTGCGGTGGAACGCAACAAGGAATAATAGGTTCTTTGATAGAGCTCTATCTCTTCAGAGGCAGTACTTGGAACGGTTCTTTCCATATTTGTTCAACGTTGATCACTTTCTTTGTAATTTAATTTATCCAGGAGGCGAATCGAGAGGTCCATACCTTGATATCCCGATGATCCGGTAAATTACTGAATAAACTACAGTGATTATCGCAAATCCAATTACAACCAAGATCGCTGTCAGGGCAAGGTCTGCATACAAAACTCGACCGATCATTGGTAAAGTGAATGATGCGGATAATTCACTTGGCATTTGAACCCAATGTTGCCGGGTATTTGCCTGAACAAGTAATTTTGCACCTGCGAAAGATACGATCGGTAAAAGGATTAACATTATGCAACCGATTCCACGCCAAACAGGATGAACTGGCGGAATGATCGTCCTGCGGCTCTTTGGTTGGTAGGTCGGGTCGTATTTAGTCATCTTCAACCTCGATTCGGCTTGCACTCTCAATTGCTGATATGATTTTATAATAACCGGTACAACGGCAGAGATTGCCGGTTATGGAATGCCGAATTTCATCGGATGATGGATTAGGTCGCTCTTCGAGCAGCTTCACGGCAGACATAATGAATCCTGGCGTACAATACCCGCATTGAACTGCCCCCTCATCAATGAATGCTTGTTGAACTGGATGCAGATTCCCATTCGTGGCCACCCCCTCGATAGTTTTAATAACTGCACCATGTGCACGCTCTGCTGGCACTAAGCAGCTCATGACAGCAATTCCATCCAGAAATACCGTGCAGGCACCACACTCACCCTCAGCGCATCCCTCTTTTGTCCCAATCAGACCTGCATCATCGCGTAATAGATGCAGCAAACTTTTTTGATAAATGTTATCAAATGTATAATCTCGCTCATTGATCGTTGTGTGGATCTTCGAGGCAGTCTTCAAATGGATTGAACCCGTCTCAAAGGTTGATCCCATACCATTAGTATTTTCACCCCGAAGTAAAACAGGATTATCGGGTACATTCCTTGAGATATCACCATTTGCGAGCTCTCGTAAAGCCCTCAACGTGCATACCCGCACCATTTCTCGGCGGTAATCAGCGGAACTTCGCACATCGTCAATCGGTGTTGCAGCTGCTTCCGCTAATTTTGCTGTATTTTCAATCGTCTCTTCGTTGAGCTGACGACCCTCGATATAGTCTTCCGCCTCTTGGGCGTGGATAATCACCGGTGCTACCGCTCCCAAAGTGATAGCTGCACTTTCGACCTGCAAGTTTCCGCTATTCGATGAGTTTGGATCAGAAACACTCAAAATCACTGATACATTGACCAATGAAATTGCTTGTGCTTGTCTTAATGCCAGCTTGATAAATCTACCTAATACTCTGGAACCCATAGCGGGAAATGAAATATCTACCAGCATCTCATCCGGCTGCATCACGGTCTTTCTAACCCCCAGATAAAATCTACTCAGTGAGATTGTGCGCTCTTTAGTTCGCGATCGCAGTGTAACCAGAGCGCCCAGAGCCATCAGTGGAGTGATTGTATCATTTGCGGGTGAAGCAGTGATTAGATTTCCAGCGATGGTACCCCGATTTCGTATTTGAGGAGAACCTACCTCCCATGCCGCTTGAGCTAATGGTAAGGCTTTCTCGCGAATAATTTTTGAAGCTACGCAGTGATTATGTGTTACTAATGGTCCAAGATGGATCACTCCATCCTCATCTAAGGCTATTTCATCCAATCCTGGGATTCTGGTCACATCCACTAAGGTTTCAATACCAACCCGTAATCCACGTTCCATTTCAAGCATCAGGTCAGTCGCTCCAGCGACGATGCGAGCTTTTTCCTGGCGTTCGGATAAAATATCCAGGGCTTCCTCGACAGAAGTTAGATTGTAATATTCACGCCACATGAAGTTCTCCAAACATTCTCCTAAAATTGGCGATGATAACAGACTGAAATTGGATGGTTTTTCGACCTCTTGTGATCAAGATTTGCCTTTCTCATTTTCACGCCTGATTTGAATTATCTCTGCCAGGATGCTAACTGCGATTTCTTCAGGTGTTTCTGCATGGATATTTATCCCCATCGGTGAGCGAACTCGCTTAATCTTTTCAGAATTTACTCCAGCTTCCTCAAGTTGCTTGCGGGTTGTTTCCCACCGGCGGCGAGACCCAATCACCCCGATATATGCTGCGGGTGAATCAAGGATACTCGGTAACCCGGGGACATCAACATCAACACTGCGCGTGGTCATGACCACATATGTCCATGGTGTAATTTTCAGTTTATCTGTCAGTTCAACCAAAGGATACGGAAAATATTCTTCTGCATTCGGGACAATTTCTGGATTACAAAACTCAGGTCTGTCATCGCTGACGACAATCCTGAAATCAAGCCAATGAGCCAAATGAGCTACCGCCTGTCCAACATGACCCGCACCAACGATGACCAAGGTTGGTTTCGGTATGATTGGTTCCATATAGATCTCCACCTGCCCCCCACACACACCAGGATCTCCTTGAGCAGGATCGTTCAAGCTGTATTCTAACCAACCTGGTTTTCCCTCTGCGATGATTTCTAGAGCTGCAGATATCGTTCTGTTCTCCAATTCCCCTCCCCCCACACTTCCCAATACGCTGCCATCAGAAAGGACCAGCATTTTACTACCCGCATGACGTGGAGTAGAACCCCGGCTGTGAATGATCGTGCACACAACTCCCACTTCTTGTTTCTTTTCAAGATCTGCTATATCTTGCCATATGGACATTATCATTTCTTCCAAGATTTAATATTAACCCTCAAGTAGACCAAGGACGACCGGTAAGAGTTGTTTTTTTCTTGAGACTACATCTTCAGCAAGTAATGTGCCATCATCTTGTTTTGGGTAGGGTAAATCACTTAAAATGGGTAAATCATCTGTTAATAATAACCGGCTCGATCCATCTACAACGTCAGTCACCATTAACATGGCGAAATCCAAACCGCGCTTGTCGCGCAGATCACATAAGGCCTGAATTAACGATGGCAGCCGTTCTTTGAGCAAAAGTAGATCGGTCACTTCTGCCTGGGCAATTGCGAAATCCAATCCACCAGCTTGGTAAACTTTTATATCTGTACTGACAACTTGGCTGGGTTCTCGGCTGGTAATGCCCGATCCAGCTTGGATAACTTGCTCACCATAAGATTGGATAGATTCTCCTTGCAGAGGAGTACCTTGAATGAATGCCCAGCGAGCAAGCCGTTCTGCAGCAAGTTTATCTCGCTCAGTAGTAGTAGGTGAATTAAATAACAACGTATCCGCCAACAAACCAGCCAGCAGTAATCCAGCTAAGCTTGGGGGTGCACTCAATCCCGATTCTTCAATTCTTTCTGTGACCAATGTGCTGGTACTGCCAACAACATCGATTGTAAACCGGATAGGTACATGAGTCGTGGTGCTGCCAAGACGGTGATGGTCTAGTATCTCGACCAGCTCCGCTTCTTCAAGCGCACCAATTGCCTGGCTGGGCTCATTGTGGTCCACAAGGATTAATCTCAAGCGAGGTGGGTTTAGCGCTTCACGCTGCCGGCATACTCCCACATATTTATCCTGATCATTTACAACCCAAAAATCATCCCCTTCAGCTCTTAATATTCTTATGATCGAATCTCGGATGCGGCTTGACGCTTGAAAAAGGGGAACATTGGTATTCGCTGCGTCCCTGCATGGCAGGTCCAGGATATCTGAAAGACGCATTTCATGCCGTTGAGGATGGGGACCAACTAATTTACTCAACAATGCGAACAAGCTGGGGCCGTTCACCAAGCCATATGGGGTGCCATCCTCATTAACAATCGGGGCTACTCCCCAGGTTCGGCTGGCTATAGCCCAGGCTGCTCTCAATGGCTCATCTGGGGTCGTGGTATCCAGTCTAACTGAGACCGACTCAAATTTTGGCGATGCATCATTGATTAAGGTTGGTGCCTCTATACCCAATCTTTTCAGCACCCAACTGGTTTGTGGATTTACCGGACCAGCGCGAGCAGCTTGAATATCTTCCCCGTTCAGCTCGTGCAGGAACCAGGCATATCCCATTGCAGAAGCAATCGAGTCTGTATCAGGATTGACGTGACCAATTACATAAGTTTGAGACATTAATTTTTTATTGATCAAGAATATTCCTTCTAATCAGGTATTCAAGATATATTTCACTCATCTTTATGAAGCTGGCGCCATACTTTCTCTGGCGTTATTGGATTGCTATCAATATTGACACCAGCAGCGTCAAAGACAGCATTTCCAACTGCCGGTGCAACCCCATCCATGGGTATTTCTGCTACCGCTTTTACCCCAAATGGGTGTGAAGGTTCAAAAGTCTCGACAAAAATTGTTGTCAAATCAGGCATTTCATGGGCATGAAAAATATGGTACTCCCGAAGATCAGTTTCTCTTGGGCGACCTTTCGCATCATAGACCATCTCTTCGCAGACAGCGTAGCCAAGAGCTTGGGTCATACCACCTTCGATTTGTCCGGAAGCGGTCAGCGGGTTGACGATCACACCTGAGTCAACTGCCATTACCAGCTTATCAACTACAACCTGACCTGTTTCCACATCCACAGTAACTTCGGCAAATTGAGCTGCAAATGGAGGTGGTGCAACCGGAGATACGAAAGAACCGATGCCCATGATTTGTTCTTGATCGTTGTGGTGAAGAGTTTCCAGGGCGATCTCTTCCAGGGAAATCGTTCGTCCGTCTGGTGAAACAGCCTGGCGCTCGACTAATTGAACATCCTCCGCTTTTAGAGATTGATCGTTGGTTTGGTCATTAAATAAGTTTGCCGCACGAAGCTGTATCCGCAAAGCAGCTGCCTTGGCGGCTCTGACAACCGCACCACCTGAAATGTAAGTTGTGGAGGATGCATAGGCGCCCTTATCAAATGGTGTGAAATCCGTATCCGAAGAATATACCAAGATATCATCGACCGCAACGCCAAGCACTTCAGCAGCCATCTGAGCTAGAACAGTATCTGAACCAGTCCCTAAGTCTGTTGCCCCTACCAGGAGATTGAAGGAAGCATCATCATTCATCTTGATACTGGCTGCCCCCATATCCAGGTAAGGAATCGCGGTTCCTTGCATCACCAGAGCAACACCCACCCCTCGTCGCAGGTGCGGTTTTCCGGGTACCTGATGCCATTCGTGATTGTTGAACTTCTGATCCCATCCAAGTGCAGCCTTTCCCTGCTGGACACATTGTTCCAGGGCACATGTTTGTATTATCTCGGGTCGAGGTGTTCGCCCTTCACTCCAAGCCGTACTGAAAGGCTGCAGTTCACCCTGGCGTAGTGCGTTCTTCATCCGGAAATCAATCGGATCGATTTTTAATTCCTGCGCAATTTTCTCCATATGTCGTTCGACAGCCCAAAACCCTTGGGGAACACCATACCCCCGGTATGCACCGGAAGGAGGGTGGTTTGTGTATACAATATCCGCATAGAATTGAATATTGGGTGATTCCCG
>JALHTN010000383.1 GCA_022865865.1 Anaerolineales bacterium | reverse complement strand
AGCAGGCTTTCGCTGAAGCAGGGATTGAAGCAACTGCCTCAGTGATTTTGCCAGAAGATTCCCATATGCCTGATTTTCCGCAAAAGGGCAAGGCTTTCTTAGTGAGCGTGCTGGAAAACCTTGAAGCAGTTGGTGGCACCAAGCTGTGCGGTTGTATTGCCTTTGCTGGTGGCGTGTTTACTGGCCAAGGACCTACGTCTCAAGAGCGGCAAATCGTGATTGATACTCTGGGAGAAGTAGCACTTGAGGCAGAAAAACGTGGTATCTCACTGGGTTTGGAGTGTGTTAATCGTTATGAGACATACATGTATAATGCCCTCGAAGACGCCCGCGCTACCGTGAAAGCGGTAAACCTGGATAATTTCGATTTGCATGCCGATACTTATCATATGAATATTGAAGAGGAAAACTTTTACGATCCCCTGGTGAAATGTGCCGATGTTCTGGGTTATATGCATATGAGCGAGAGTCACAGGGGACGCATTGGCACCGGCACGGTAAATTGGGAGGAAGTTTTTCGAGGGTTGGCAGATGCCAAGTATCAAGGTCCGCTGGTGCTTGAATCCTTCTCAGGCAACAATGTCGATTTAATGGCAGCTATCCGTCTCTGGAGACCACCCAAAGAATCTCCGGATTTCCTGGCGCGGGAAGGATTGAAATTCCTGCGCGATTGGTCGGAGAAAGTGGAACTTTGAGTTAAGCAACATCATAATCTCATTTTCTAACGAATTATTGGAGGAAACCGTGATCAGCAGTATTGCAGATTGTACAAAACTGAATAATGGCCTGGAGATGCCCTGGCTGGGTTTTGGAGTTTTTCTGGTTGAACCCGGCGACGAAACCGAGCTGGCTGTCAAAAGAGCCCTGGAGGCAGGGTACCGCAGTATCGATACAGCCGCAATTTATGAAAATGAAGCCGGCGTAGGGAAAGCCATACAAGAAAGCGGGATCTCGAGAGAAGATTTGTTTATCACTACAAAATTGTGGAATGCTGACCAGGGTTATGAATCTGCACTAAAAGCTTTTGATGAGAGTATGGAAAAATTGAGGATTGAGGTTCTCGACCTGTACCTGATTCACTGGCCAGTTGTAGGGCGTTATGTCGAGAGCTGGGGAGCTCTTGAAAAACTATATCGAGATGGTCGGGTCCGTGCAATTGGATTAAGCAATTTCCAAATTCACCACATTGAAGATATTTTGACCGTATGCAAGGTAAAACCAACCGTAAACCAGGTGGAATTGCATCCTCGACTCCGCCAGGCAGCGTTACAGAAATTCTGCGTTCAGAATCAAATTCAGATTCAAGCCTGGGCACCCCTGATGCAGGGTAAGGCCCTTGATATTCCGGAAATAGTGAATATTGCTGTGAAGTATGGAAAATCCCCGGCCCAAATTTTGATCCGTTGGGATTTGCAAAACGAAGTTCTCACCATTCCAAAATCGATCACCCCACATCGAATTATCGAAAACTGCCAGGTTTTTGATTTCCATATATCCGAGGAGGATATGGCACGTATTGACAGCTTAAACCAGGATATGCGAGTAGGTCCTGATCCAGATAACTTTGATTTTTAATCTAAAGGAATTTGGTATCCAGAATAGATCGACCTGTTTGGGGTGAGCGCCTCTAAATTATTAAGAAGTTACAATCTAAATAACGAAAAGACCGACAGTCCAGAGCAATCTGGAGCTGTCGGTCTTTATTAAAAACATTGTCTCTGGAGATGTCTGCGGGTAGTGCGGAGAAAACCCAGCCAAAAATACTCGCTCGCTGATTGTTTATTTTAGAATAGATAAGCCACCATCGATGCTGAGCGATTGACCAGTGCACCAATCAGAGTCTGAGGAAGCTAAATATAAAATCCCTCGGGCGATATCCTCTGGCAAGCCAATCCGACCCAAGGGTGCAGATTCCGCAATTCTATTGCGGTCTTCTTGTCGAGTTACATTTTTGGTAAACATATCAGTGTAAACTGGGCCGGGGCTGATTGCGTTCACCCGGATTCCATAAGGTGCCAGTTCAACAGCCATCGCGCGGGTCAAGGCAATGACAGCGCCTTTGGACGAGCTGTAAGCCGCATGACCTGGTTCCCCAACCACACCAGCTTTTGAAGCAACATTTACAATCACACCTTCATTATTCTTAATCATATGCTGAACAACAGACTGGGATGGAAAAACCGTGCCCATCACATTGACCCGGAACATACGTTCCCATAAATTCTCATCCTCCTCCCAGAAGGGTGCTTTACCATGCACTGCAGCATTATTTACCAATACATGAATATCTCCAAACCTATCAAGCGTCCGGGTCGTCAATCGCTGAACCTGATCTTGCTGGGTGACATCAGTTTGGATGAAGATCGCTTCAGCTCCCATTTCTGTTAGCGAGTTGACAGCAGATTCACCGCGTGTTTCATCAATGGCAGCAATAACCAATTGTGCGCCTTCTTGAGCAAAGGATTTACTGGCAGCGAGACCAATTCCCCGGCTTCCCCCAGTAACAATGACCACTTTTTGCTGAAACCGTTCCATCATGTAGTTCGCCTCCTAATATTTTATAGACAGCACTTAACGAGAAATAATTTCTCGATCCAACATCACTTGACAAGGGTAGATCAACTTTGTACAAATTTCCCTAATAGTCAATGTTTCTGCTGGAGGGGAAAGATTAAATTCTTCTTGTGCTTATTCCCTCTCTAGCTCCACAAACATATCCCTCAATACGGACTGAAGCTGAATGTATTTTCTCGTTAATGGTTGGTAATCAGCATTGTGATTTGGGTTTGGTTGAAGAGCTTCACCTTCTGGAATCGCCTTTTCCTGGGCGGTGGTAACAAGATCCTCAATAACGCCTGCTGCTTTCCCTGCGATCATCGCGCTGCCCCATGAACCGAATTCGCTGCCCTGCAAAGGTTGGTAAGGCACTCCCAAAACATCCGCTTTGATCTGATTCCAATCAGTGCTGCGAGCACCTCCCCCAATCGCCCGTGCTTCGAACATTACCAGGTCTGGAATCAAATCGCGGAGAATGGATAAATAATAGGCATATTCGAAAGCAACACTTTCAAGGACAGCTCTGGCAAAATGAGCTTGTGTGTGTCCCCATGAGAATCCCAGCCAGGCTCCACGCATTTCTGGTGTTGCAGGGCAAATTCGTCCACCCAAATGGGGTGAAAAGAAAAGTCCTTCTGAACCTGGTGGGACTTTCATCGCCTCAGCGATCATTTCAACATATAAATCCGATGACAGCTCCTGCTGTTCCCCGCGCAGTGTATTGAAAAACTGGTCCCGAAACCACCGCAAAGCGATCCCACCACCTGCGATATATGCTAGGGGATTCCACAAACCCGGGATAACGGAGCGCATCGTAAGAAGAGCCCTGTGATCCGCATCAGCGACAAATGTGTCGGTACAACCCGCGAAGACTGAAGCAGTACCAGCCACGTCAAAAACCATACCTGCCTGTACAATCCCACCACCCAGGGCGTTGGCAGCAGTATCCCCACATCCAGCAGCGATTATCGTCCCAGCAGACAGACCAAATTCCTGGGCTACATTATCGGTTACCTCTCCTACGATATGCCAGGGTTCGACAATCGTAGGTAGTTTCTCTTGATCAACTCCCAGCTTGCTGCACAGCTCATCAGACCAAGTTCCATTTTGAGCATCACTTAATCCTGAAAAATGGATAAAAGTATAATCCATGAAGGCATCTTCAGCTCTTAATCCCGCCATCTTACCGGCAACATAACCCGCTGGGGTGACGAATTTAGCAATGCGTTTGTAAGCCTCAGGTTGTTCTTCCTTCCACCAAAGGATCTTGGGTCCGTGATCGCATGTTGGTGGGCAGCCTGTCAACTGAGTAATTAAGTCACCATAATGCTCATCCATATGCTCGATATAGGGTTGGCAGCGCATATCCAACCATGAGTCGAAACGAGTGGCTGGATTAAAATCTTCATCTACCGTCCCGATGCCTGCCATTTGGCTATCAAAAGCGACAGCAGCAATCTGATGGGGGTCAATGCCGCTTTGTTGGACGCAGGTATTTACAGTTTTTGCAGCAGTCTGATAGAAATCGTCATTTTCTTGCTCCACTACACCTGGGGTTGGATAGTAAATTGGGACTTCTACCGTCGACGCGGCGATTAACCTACCATCGATGGTGTAGAGTGCGGATTTGGTACTACTGGTACCCAAATCAACACCTAGGAGGAAGTATTTTGACATTAGTCATGCTCCTGAGTGTTTATCATAGTTCATAATTATTTACTAATTAGTAATAACCACCTGAATTTCTATCAACAGTCGATCTGATTGCACCTATTTTACTGCTGCTGCCCCCACGCGTGGTTTGAAGATCAAGGGTGGACGAAGCTCACCTGCAATCTCGTTTAGCTGGTCGAAGATCTCTTTTTCAATTTCAATATGCAGCACTTCCGCGATTACCTGAGTCCAACCATGCACAAAGTACAGCCAACCATCCTCTACAAAAACGTTGCGTTTTTCTTTTTGTGACATGGCCTGATGCCAGAAATCAAGCTCCCCGCGATAATTTATTTCCCATGCGATTCCATTTTGAGGAAATATTCCGACATCCGTCACAGGTGACCCCGGGGTATCTTTTCCCATACCGGTTGCATTCACGACGAACGTGCCGTCTGGCATTCCAGCCATAATTCCATCATTCTTTACAGGATCAGCATTCTGAATGTAGACAAATTCGATGTCTGTCTCGAGACTCTCGACCATTGCTTGCATGCCATCAAGCCGTCTTTGAGAACGATTGACGACAATGAAACGCTCTGGTCGATCATTGGAATCCGCCTTGTTAATCAGATGGAGAGCCATTGCCTTGCCAGAACCACCTGCACCAAAACATAAGAAATGACCTCCAGACCGGTCAAAATAACCTTTCTCCAGGAAAGCATCCATGCTCAGACCTGATGTCAATGGGTCTTTCGCATGTCCCCAAAGCTTGTCACCACGTTTCGAAATACTCGAAACCTCGCCCGTCAATCGGGATGATTCATGCAGCTCATCGAACATGTCCCTGGCTGCAGTCAGCAGGTCGATCTTGTGGGTTGTAACCAAACCACCCAGAGACAAAGGATCGTACTTCAATTGTGCGACTGTCTGCCGGTATGCTTCAGGTACATCATGAATGTTGTGATCAATACCATCAATGACCACATGCGGTTTTCCCAAAGCTTCCATCCAGCGGGGAAATACTTTCATGATAGAGGATTTACTTGTAGTGACTCCGACGAAATAGAAGGTTGGCTTGGTTCTGGTGATAATTGGATATGGATTGTTGTTTGCCATTTAGCTTGCTCCATGAATGATGAAATCTTGCCTTATTAACTTTCTGCAACCGTCACGCCGCTATATTCCGTGCCATCTCTACTGCCTCTACGAATTCCTTTGCTCGTTGAGTTATGTCCTTAAAACGTCCCTCTTTTGCCCAAGCAGCTGGACAGAGAGAGCTTCCTGCACCAACGGCTACTGCTCCAGCCTTGAACCAGGCTACTAAATTATCAGGATTTACTCCACCAGTCGGCATCATTGGAATATCCGGAAATGGGCCGCGCAGTGCTTTCATATAGGCCGGTCCACCCAATGACCCGGGAAATACTTTCACTACATCGGATCCAATGTTGAAAGCCTGCACAATTTCGGAGGGTGTCAGCGCGCCAATCATAACGCCCAAACCGCTTGCAACCATCGCATCCGCTAGCTCAGGTTCCAAATGAGGGCTGACGATAAAACGTGCTCCCGCATCTCTCGCTTCCTTGATTTGTTCTATCTTGGTAAGGGTACCCATACCCAACAAGATTTGTTCGCCGAATTTTTTATCCAAGTTCTGAACAACATCAGCAGCCTGTGGAGTTGTATAAGTGATCTCGATGCCCAGTACGCCCCCTTCGATAAGAGCAGCAACCGTTTCGAGAGTTACTTCTGGGGAAGGCCCGCGGATCACAGCCAGCAGACCCAATTCCCGCACCCTTTCTAAAGTCTTTTGCTTTTGGATCATTCACCTGTCCTTTTATTTTTCAAATTACTCGATGCAGCGGCTCTTCCCCCCTCAAAACAGCCAGGCAGTCGTTCAGCGCCCCCCAACCCATCGCATCGGCAGCACCATCAGTATGGGAACCCATATGTGGGGTTGCAATCACCTGTGGCAAACCTAAGAGAGGGTTATCTGCTTCAGGGGGTTGCTGTGAAAAAACATCCAATGCAGCTCCGCGCAACTTCCCCGATTTAATCGCAGAGTACATTGCCTTTTCATTAACCAGCTCCCCGCGTGCCGTATTAATCAAATATGACCCCGATTTCATTTTCTGCAGGAAAGCGGCATCCACCATTGCGCGGGTCTCACTGGTCACTGGACAGTGAAGGGAAAGCAAATCTGCTATCCCGATCAACTCATCCAGCGATAATAGATCTACATCCAGCTTAGCAGCTAGCTCTTCGTCAGCAACTGGATCAAAAGCCACCACCTGACAGTTAAATCCTTT
>JALHTN010000049.1 GCA_022865865.1 Anaerolineales bacterium | reverse complement strand
CGTAGCCTGCTTGGTTCTCCGGATAAGGTTAGAGAAATCACGGAAAAGAACTTTCAGCTGGCAAAGGAGCATTTTTCCATCGAGGTGCTGGAAAATAAAATTAAAGATCTGATCGCTAATTTCAAATGATATCAGGAACGGTTATTTAATGAATTCAGGAAATCGGATAGGAATCATTGCAACCAGGCTCGCTGGCACAGATGGTGTCTCTCTCGAGACAGCAAAATGGATAAAGGTTCTAAATTCATTGGGTTATGAATGTTTTTATTTCACCGGAGAGTCTGATTGGCCTGATGATCGGACATATTTACTGCCGGAAGCACATTTTGAGCATCCGGATATCGATCTATTAAACCGTGACCTATTCGATGACTACCAAAGGTTGAAAAAGACCTCATCTGCAGTAAACCAGCTAACAGAGCATATAAAAATCCACCTGCACAAATTCATCGAGAAATTCTCCCCGGATATATTGTTCGCAGAGAACGTTCTTTCGATCCCCATGAATATCCCCCTTGGGTTAGCCCTCACCGAAGTGATCGTTGAAAGCAACCTGCCAACCATTGGACACCATCATGATTTTTACTGGGAGCGAGAGCGGTATACGATATCTGGTGCTGAAGATTACTTAAGAGCTGCTTTTCCACCAACGCTCAGACAGATTCGTCATGTGGTAATCAACTCCTTTGCACAAGCCCAGCTGGCTATGCGAACTGGAATTAATTCTACTTTGATTCCTAATGTCATGGATTTTAGACGCCCTGTTCCCATTATCGATGATTTTTCTCAAGACATGAGAGAAGAACTTGACATCTCCCAGGATGAGCATATCCTCTTACAGCCCACCCGAATCGTGCCCAGGAAGAGAATTGAACTCTCAATAGAACTCGCCCGTAGGATTGATAACAATTGTGTGGTCTTGATCTCTCATCGTTCTGGTGACGAAGGCAGCGCTTACGAATCCTATTTACGGGACTTCGCCGAACTGTTAGGTGTAAGAGTAATTTTTGCTGGAGATCGTTTTGATTATTATCGCGGATTGACAGAAGATGGTAGAAAAATATTCTCTTTAGAAGATGCCTACCTGCAATCTGATCTCGTAACTTATCCGTCCAGGGTTGAAGGTTTTGGAAATGCATTCCTTGAAACCGTATACTTTAAGAAACCGATAGTGATGAGTACATATGAAATTTTCAAAACAGATATTCAGCCAAAAGGGTTTAGAGTGATCGGTTTTGGAGACTTCATCGACAATAAATGTGTTACTGCCGCAAGTGAAATTCTGGCTGATCCAATTCAGGCATCTGAAATAACAGAATTCAATTTTTCTATAGGTAAACGTTTCTACTCGTTCGATGCATTAGAATACTTGTTGAAGCCTTTATTGAAGGATTGTCTCGGAAATTAACCATCTCTAAACATGAATCCAAGAAAAGAATTTGGCACGAAATATCTCGATCAACTTGAGGAATATTTCTCACAGGCAAACCAGAAAACTTTCGGACTTCTGGGAATCCTTCGCTATGCTGTGGAAAGATTTTCCAATCTGCGCGGCGTTGAAGGTTCTGCCAGTATTGCATTCTTTACCATTTTTGGATTACCTCCGCTGCTCATCGTTCTCGTTACAGTAGCCAGTTATTATCTCGAAATTCCAGATATTCAGGATCAGATTACCCAGGTAATTCGAGAGATTGTTCCCATCCCTCCTGATTTGATCATAGAATTCCTTGAAGGTGTTCTTAATCAACGAGGCGCAGTGGGCATCATCGGCTTAATTGGATTAGCATGGGCTGGTTCTGGAGTGTTGATGTCCCTAACTGCAAACATAAATCGTGCCTGGCCAACCGCTAAAATCCGCAACGTGGTTGAGAAACGATTGATCGCTTTCATCATGATAGGCACCTTCATTTTGT
The DNA here is from genome assembly GCA_022865865.1 of Anaerolineales bacterium. The sequence goes on along the minus strand of JALHTN010000049.1, from coordinate 109 downwards.
TCATCGCCGCATCCTCGATCCTTTCGACTGTTGTTGCCTTTTTCTCCCAATTTGAAATTCCATTACTAAATTTTAGTCCCCCTGTGGGCACAATCACAGATTTCGTATT
>JALHTN010000048.1 GCA_022865865.1 Anaerolineales bacterium | reverse complement strand
TCAATTTTGCAATTTTGTTGAAAATTGTTATGAATCTTGCGATAAAAACCGAAAATCTGGGTCGTATTTACAAAATCCGAGGCGGCAAGAAGAGCGATCCCAAGGAATTGGTGGCCTTGGAAAAGGTTGATATTGAAGTTAAACCCGGAGAGCTGTTCGGTTTGCTGGGACCGAACGGCGCTGGTAAAACCACCTTGATTAAGATCTTGACCACATTACTGGCTCCAACGCGGGGTAAAGCCTGGGTGACCGGGTTGGATGTTGAGCAGGAACCCGGGAAAGTCCGCCCGCGGATCAACATGGTCTCCGGAGGTGAATCCTCCGGATATGGACTGCTCACCGTTCGCGAGAATCTGTGGATGTTCTCCCAGTTTTACGGACTGGAATCCGGAGATGCAAACCGCCGGATAAAAGAACTACTGGATGTGGTGGGTATGGGCGACCGGTTGAATACCAAATCCTCTGATTTGTCGACTGGCTTGCGCCAAAAAATGAACATTGTACGTGGTTTTCTCACCGACCCGCAAGTACTCTTCCTGGATGAACCCACGCTGGGTCTGGACGTAGGCGCCGCCAGGGACGTAAGGGATTTTATCCGCCATTGGGTTGATCTGGATCCTACCCGCGCCTTGCTGCTGACGACACATTACATGGTCGAAGCGGATGAGCTCTGCGACCGGGTAGCGATCATCAATGGAGGCAAGGTGCTGGCTTGCGACACTCCTGCGCGCCTTAAACAAGACCTGCAAAGTGATGCCATTTTCCGTTTAGAGGTCAGTCCGCTGAACGGAAAAGGAGTGCAACCACTTGAATCATTACCCGGTGTCAAACAAATGGTTCACCAGGAAAAGGATGGTCGGGCAGTGCTTGAGTTTGTCCTGGACGAGGAGCAAGTCCTGGGGGCAGTGATCAATAAATTAACAGCCGATGATATCCAGATCCTGAATTTCCAGAAACGTGAGCCAACACTGGAGGATGTATTTGTTAACCTGGTGGGCAGCAGCATGGCTGAAGTCGAGAGCGGTGGAGATGGGTCCTGATCATGGCTGATAGTTCATCTGCTTTGGGTTCGGTGCATGCGAAAAAAGCTACGGGTATCATACTGAGCTTCAAAACGGTGATCGCGCGCGCTTACCCCCGCGTGATTGGAGCCCAGCGGGAAAAGTCATGGATGTTTTTCGACGTTTTTCTGCCCATGCTGGCAGTTTCTGCCTATGTATTTCTTTACCGGGCGATCGATGCGCCAGAGGAGTACATCGGTTTTGTGGTCGTTGGTGGAGCGATGACTGCTTTCTGGTTGAATGTGCTGTGGAGCATGTCCAGCCAATTGTATTGGGAGAAAGAACAGGGGAATTTGGCTCTGTACATCATGGCACCCAACTCAATGATGGCTATCCTATTGGGTATGGCATTGGGTGGAATGCTGATGACCGCCCTGCGAGCTGCGGCGATCCTGGTTTTGGGCAGCTGGTTGTTCAAAGTGGAATACCTGGTGGTCAGCTTCTGGCAGCTTTTCGCCGTTTTTCTATTGACCATGGTCGCACTGTACGGGATGGGTATGATGTCGGCTTCGTTCTTCTTGCTTCTCAGCCGGGAAGCCTGGCACCTGGCTAACCTGGCTCAAGAGCCAATTTACCTGGTCTCGGGTTTTTATTTTCCGATCAGCAGTTTTAGTTTCTGGATAGCTGCTGGCGCTTCGATTATTCCGCTCACTTTGGGTTTGGATGCCATACGCCAGCTGGTTTTTCCTACTGGTCCCGCGCTTGGATTCTTGACCGTGAGAACGGAGATAATTCTGCTGGTAATCCTGAGCGTGATTTTTATAGCTGGTGCCCGCTACCTCCTGGCTCGCCTGGAGGTACTCGCCATTCGCGAAGGAAGGCTGACTGAATCCCGCAGGTAAAGATTGAGTATAGGTTGATGAAAATCTGCATTGGCGTAATAAATTCATGAGCACATCTGAGACAACTTCACCAAAAGGGGCTACAAGAGAGTGGGTGGCTGGGCATGGTTACTGGCGCTCATTCCGCACAGCCACCTGGTTGGGCTGGCAGATCGAATCGAATTGGACCGATCCATTCCTGTTCGCAATATACTCATTTGTCAAACCGATCTCAACCGCGGCCATCCTGGTGATCATGTACGGTATCATCACGCAGGGTGACTTTGAGTCACCAATTTTCACATATATGTATCTGGGGAACGCCTTCTACATTTATGTTGGTGCGGTGATGGCAGGGGTTTCCTGGGCGGTGATCGACGACCGTGAGCACTACAAGACGCTTAAATACATGTATGTGGCTCCGATCCATATCCCCATGTATTTGTTTGGGCGTGGTGTGGCGAAGTTCATTGTCGGATCGATCTCTGTCCTGATCACGCTCGTATTTGGTATGCTATTCTTACATTTAAGAATAGAACTGGCTGCGGTGAACTGGCCGCTCTTTTTCGGTGCCCTGGGGATCGGGGTGATCATGTTGGCCATGATGGGTTTGATCCTGGCCGGGGTGACATTACTAATTGCCCATCACGTGTGGTTCCTGGGAGAGGCAGTAGCTGGCGCGTTGTATTTGTTCAGCGGGGCAATTTTTCCTCTGGAAGTCCTGCCCCCAGCTATTCGCTGGATCGGTTATGTGAACCCGATCACTTACTGGTTGGAATTGATCCGCAGGGCGATAGTGGGTGAAGTTGCGGATGCTTTTCCGACGCTGGCAAATTTGAGCAACGAGCAAATCTTAGGCATACTAATCGGTTTAACCATCATATTCGCAGTACTGGCAAAATTCGTTTTCCGCTGGGCCGAGCATCGCGCCCGGGAACGCGGCCTGATCGATATGGTGACAAATTATTAATCTACAAACGTTCAATTGACAAAACGATTAAGGAAAGGACGATATGGGCGAAAAACGGGAAACTTTATATGTCGGAAAATCCACTGATACGCTACTGGGACCCATTTGGGTGGCGATTTCCGAGCGAGGCCTGGTTGCAGTGGATCTGAACGAAGAACCGGAAAATTTGATCGAACAACTACCCAAGCTCGGCTACCGCCAGGTGGTGAGTGATCCCAATAAAACCGCGCAGGCGCTGCAAGAAATCAGCGAGTATTTGCTTGGTGAGCGAAAAGTGTTTGAGATACCGATCGACTGGTCAGTGCTGACTCCTTATCAAGAGCGAGCTCTGCGAGCCACCTATGAGATTCCCTATGGACAGGTGAGGACTTATGGTGAGATTGCCAGCCAATTGGGCAACCCGCGCGGTGCACGCGCGGTGGGCCGGGCAGAGGCGACCAATCCCATGCCGCTGGTGCTCCCCTGCCACCGGGTGCTCGGGGCAGATGGGGGCTTACATGGTTATGGCGCTGGGAAGGGCCTGGAGACCAAAGCCTGGCTGCTCGAGCTCGAAGGGGTGGATTAGATCGCGATACTTCTTTTGACAAAAAGTTGATTTTTGCGCGGGATCAAGCCTGTATTTTCATGTGTGTATTTTGTGTCCAAGATCAATTTTATGCAGCTGATAGACTTTTCAAACGCTTGATCTCTGCCTCTGGGAGGGGATTTATCTTGCCCAAGTTGTACGCAAGGTAATACAACTGCGCGGCCAGCTCCATGCGCTCGAGAGCGATCAAGGCTTGCTCCAGCGTTTTTCCAACCGTCAGGCTGCCGTGATTCGACAGCAGAACCGTGTTATGGTTTTTGATCGGGTCGCGGATCGATAAGGCCAGATCTTGAGTTCCAGGTGCTGCATAAGGTGCTGTAGCAACCTCTCCCAGCAGCGCTAACACCTCTGGAACGATATCGTTTGGGAATGGGATACCGGCTATGGTCAGCGCGGTTGCGTAAGGAGGGTGAGCATGCAGCACTGCGTTGATGTCCTCCCTCTGGCGGTAGGCTTCCAGGTGCATCAGCAGCTCGGATGAAGGCTTGAAGCTGCCTTTTCCACGAATAAGCTCGCCCTGCCCATTGACGACAAGGATCTGTTTGCACTTCAGCCGCCTCTTGTAGAGCCCGGAAGGGGAGATCAGGAAGCGATCAGCTTCCAGCCGGATGGAGATGTTTCCATCGCTGGATCGGATCAAGCCATCTTCAACGCAAATCCGGTTGGTGTAGACGATCTGTTTTATTAATTTTCGTTCTCTTTTCTCTGCACTTTTCATAGTTGAGATTAACTGACTGTCCTCTTGCCAGCTTTCCGATCTTGATACTGCTGCTCAATCCAGGTATAAGTTTCCTGCATTCCCTGGCTTAGGGGTAGATTCGGTTCCCAACCAAGGACCTGTTCGATCATGGTGTTATCGCTGTTGCGACCCGCTACACCACGTGGTGCATCCAGCTTATAGCTGCGCTTTAACTCTACGTTGGCGATCTCTTCGATCATGGTCACCAAGTCGTTGATTGAGACCAATTCGCTGGATCCCAGATTTATTGGCGTTGCGATCAAATCGTCACAGTGCATGATTTGATCGATCCCGTGGACGCAATCGGCGATATACATGAAGCTGCGGGTCTGGCTGCCATCGCCCCAAATTTCAATCTGGTGCTCCCCGCTGTCCACCGCCGTAATCACTTTTCGGCAGAGCGCGGCAGGAGCTTTTTCCCGGCCACCATCCCAGGTGCCGTGGGGACCATAAACATTATGGAAGCGAGGGATAAAAGTTTTCATGCCTCGTTCCGCATAATACTCCTGGCAAAAGATTTCGGACATTAATTTTTCCCAACCGTACCCTCGCTCCGGGTAGGCAGGGTATGCATCGGTTTCTTTTAATGCTCTCACATTTGGATCTTGCTGCAGCTGGGTGTTATATGCACAAGCCGAGGAAGAGAAAAGATATCGCTCGGCTCCAGCTTGATATGCCGCTTCGAGCATGTGGGTATTAATCAGAACGCTGCGCAGACACTCAATGCGGAATTTCTCAATAAATCCCATGCCGCCCATATCGGCTGCCAGGTTGTAGACCTCGACAGCCCCTTCAGCTGCGCGGCGGCAATTGTCACGCTGACTCAAATCCAGTGAGAGTGACTCTGCTCCGGGAACTCGCTGGTACCATTCTGCTAAAGGTTTCTTGTCGATCGCCCGCAGGCGGGTAAAACCCTGGTTGCTGAAATACCTGGTGAGGGAACCACCAATAAACCCGCCTGCTCCGGTGATGACGATCAGATCATCTTTATTCAAAACATCTGCAGCTTTTTTGTTTTCACTCATTAATGAATCTCCAAATTCTAAAGGAATTAACCTTATGAAATGTTCTCGTGCTGTCGATGACAATAAGTATACGATAATTTTGAGATTCTTTTTTTATTTACCAGCATCGACAATCTGGGCTGCAGTTCGAGCGCGGGTCATGCTGAGTGGGATGGTAGAATCTGGGAGTTGTGCTTGGAACTTTCGCATGCAAGAATGCCTTTTAATTTATCAATGATAGCTCATGCCATCTGATATTGACCAACCAACCGGAGAAACCTTATGCCTGAAGCTGTGATTGTTGATGCGGTTCGGACCCCAATCGGGGCTCTTGGAGGTGCCTTGTCTGCAGTGCGCCCTGATGACCTGGCCGCAGTGGTTTTGGAAGCGATAATTCACCGTACCGGGATCGATCCCGGCATCATCGAAGAAGTCTACCTGGGCTGCGCCAACCAGGCGGGTGAGGATAATCGTAATGTCGCCCGGATGGCGACCCTACTGGCTGGTTTCCCGGTGGAAGTAGCTGCGGTGACCTTCAATCGTTTGTGCGCTTCTGGTCTTAATGCGATCAACCAGGCCGCACGCGCAATCCGGGTTGGAGAAGGCGATGTGTTTATCGCCGGTGGGGTTGAGAGCATGTCCCGAGCCCCTTATTCTCTGCCCAAAGCTGAACGAGGTTTTGGATTTGGCAACCAAACCGCCTGGGATACGACCCTGGGTTGGCGCTACCCTAATCCGAAGATGGTCGAGATGTACCGCACTGAAGCCATGGGTGAAACCGCTGAGAATATCTATGATGTCATGCCGATCTCTCGCGAGGAACAGGATGCTTTTGCACTGCAGAGCAACCAGCGTTCGATCGCAGCTATCGATTCTGGTAAATTCGAGGCGGAGATCGTACCGGTTTCGGTTCCCCAGCGTAAAGGCGAGGCGGTGATAGTGACCAGCGATGAGCGGCCGCGCCGCGATACC
>JALHTN010000382.1 GCA_022865865.1 Anaerolineales bacterium | reverse complement strand
TATGAGAGTCTCCAGCCAGAGCGCGTGCGATAGCAACCCGCTGCATTTGGCCTCCGGACAATTCTGAAGGACGATGGTTGAGCCGGTCTCCAAGTCCTACCTTTAAAGCCACTTCTTTTGCCTGCTTACTGCTCTGGTCAGCATCCAATCCAAGATAATACAACGGCAGTTCAATATTCCTTTGGACCGTTAACTGAGGAATCAGATTGAAGCTTTGGAAAATAAATCCCACATATTTAAGACGAATATCACTCAATGAATCATCGTTTAATACACTTACATCCTGGTCTTCAAGAAAATATTGCCCCGATGTAGGACGGTCGAGACAGCCGAGTATGTTCATCATCGTACTTTTGCCGGAACCACTGGGGCCCATGATAGCCCAGAAGCTGCCCTTTTCAAAAGATACGCTCACACCATTAAGGGCTTTAACCTGCTGGGTGCCCATTTCATATATCTTGTGAATATTATCAAATCTTATGATATTCATATCTTCAAATCATATCAACGTTAGTTCTTTTCTTCAGGGTTCTTCTTTTCAGAATCTTCAGGTCGAGAGCTACGCCGCTCTTTACGGATTTCCTCTCTTTCTTCCGGAGACATTTCCTGGAATCGTTTTCTCATCTCTTCTCGTTTCTCAGGATCAAGGTTTTCAGACCTTCGCTTTCGTTCTTTAGTACCCGAAGTGCCATCTCCCGGTCTATCAGATTCCTTATCTGTTTCTTCTGTTGTTATGTTGTTAAGACGTTCTGATATTTTCTGTTGCAGTTCTTCAGTGGAAGATTGGCCTTGCAGATCATTATGATTCTCGGAACCTACCGCTGCTGATTTCAACGGCGGGTTCAGCAAAACAACCTCTCCCTCATCCAGACCCTCGAGAATATGAATCATTTTATTATTGTCGAGACCTGTTTTTACCGTTCTTGGTTCGGATGAATCCCCAGTCTGGACATAAACAGTAGGCTCTGTTCCAACACGCATAACTGCCTGCATCGGGACACAAATAGCATCTTTATATTGCTGAATAATAATCTCAGCCTGACAACTCATTCCGGTTCGCAGAATTTCATTATTTCCATCGATATAGATTTCTGAATTGTAAACTTTAAGATCAGGGTTCATCCACATGCTTTGTGCATCCGGCAAAGGAGCGATGCGCTCTACCGTGCCATAGAAAGTATTACCTGGCAAAGCATCTACTGTAATAATTGCCGGTAGCCCGATTTGGGTCTTTTTCAGGTTGGACTCGTGAATTGTGATTTCCGCATTGGACAAATTTCCAATAGGAAGATATATAAGCTCTTCTCGCTCACGAACTTCTCGGCCTTCATCCAAAGGTTCCATGTTGCTGCGGAAGCCTCCTCGCCTTGCACTGGTAGCATAGATAGCCAGTCCGTCAGCGGGTGCGTAAACCTTGGTCTTTCCGATCTGGTCTTCAATTTTTTGCAGTTTATCTTTTTGTCGCAGAAATTCAGCTTCTTTTGCTTTCAAATCAGCTTGGGCCTGGATTACATTGGCCCTGGCCTTGCGCTCAATACGTTCCAATGCCATTTCAGCCTGTGAAACATCGCTCTTTAACTGGGCTAGATTCCGCTTATAAGTATATCCGGTTAGAAGTTCCTTGCTTTTTTGGGCCAACTGAACATCCAAAGCCTTTTTCTTTTCTGCCAGTTCATCCTCCTGGAGTTCCGTTTGAGAAATATATTTCTTCTCAAAAAGCTTTTTGGACCATTTAAGTGTATTTTGGGCCTGGGCATACTCCTGCTGCGTAAGAGTAATTTCAGCATCTGACTTATCCAGTTGGTACGGATATTCGCCCTGGATATATTTTTCCAGATCCTGCTTTGCAAATTCAAGATCCAGATTCGCCAGGTCAACATCGCTTTTCGCCTGATTTTCGTCAACTGCCAGATTTTCCTTTGAACCGATATACGATGCCTCATTATTTTGTACCCGGATCTCCTGGTCAATTTTCTGGTCCTCTAACGAGCTTGCATCTAATTCAACCAGCAAGTCACCTTTTTTAACACGTGTTCCCTCTGGAATCAGAGATATAATGGACGTTCTGCCTTCAACCTCATTTTTAATTATTATCTGGTCTCTGGCCTTGATGGTCCCTGATTCGACAAAATTTATGGTTAAAGGCCCACGTTTAACTTGATATGTTGGATCATCAGACGTTTCCTCACTTTTACCCTTAAAGATTTGTCCTGAAACAAAGAGAATTACCAGAATGATAATTACACAAGCAATCACTATGTATATCTTATTTTTTGACATCTTAGTTTTCTCCGGGAGAATATTCTTGCCGTAACCCTTTTGCATTAACCTGTAAGACACCCATATCACGCTGCAGTTCTAACTCAGCGACCCTGTAATTTATTATCACAGCGGCCAGTGCAGTTTGAGCCGACAGAACTCCTTCCCGCGATTCAGGACCCCTCCTTGGGCAGAACTGACCTATCTGTACTATAATTAGGACGGATTAAAGGCCGGGTTTATTGCATTTTTCTGCAAAACCCTGCCTCTATATCATTACTTCAGCACCTAAAAATATCACCCACAATTATAACATAATACCTCGCCTTATAAAACCTTTTTTTTAATCCCCCATCCCCTATTCCCCCCCTACTCGCCTCCTTATCTACCGTCTTTTCAATGCCCTAATGAGGTTGAAAACCTCAATGTGAACTTGTCCTGCCTGCCCTCCGTAGCCTTGGCGAAGGGGGGAGCTTGTCGAAGGAGCCCTCGAGCTACGACTCGGGGGTCTTCTTATTACCAAATTTATTCGAGGGTTCTCCTTTTTCTTTTTGTGTTTAGCCCCGAAGCCTGCTTCGGGGTTGTTCTACCCGCCGGGTTTATTCTCTTATTACCAAATGTATTTGCGGGTCTTTCTGCCACCCTGCGTGGTGGGGGTCATCTTTTTATGCTACGACTCGGGGGTTCTATTCGCTACGTCCTGCGTGGAAATCTCACCCATATTACAACATACCCTTTAACGCCTGTCGTTTAGGCGTTAGGATTTAGCCCCCACCCCGCACACTTGCGGTCAATTACCTAATGAGGTTGAAAACCTCACTTGGTTAGCCCTCTAACCCCAAAGGGCGTTAGGGGGTTCACGCTGGGGGTCACTTAACGCTCCGCAAATGTAAATCTTCCACAAATTCATTTCCCGTCCTATTTAAAAACTTCCCGTTACTTCTTTAACACGCGCTGCCTAACCTCAAAACCTCCACCCGTGAGATTCATTCCCATCTCACCGGTGTGCCTCGCCGGCACGCTTAGCCTAACCTGCCTCGACGCTGCTTAGTGCCAAAGAGTTGCCGTTAAAATACCGCCAAACCACAACCGCAACTACACAATACCTCCTCTATGACGGCCTCGGCTCAACAAGACAGCTGCTTAACAGCGACGAAACCACGATTGACGACTCCTATTCCTACGATGCCTACGGCGTAATGCTCGGCACAGACGATACCGCCGCTGAAAATGCCGACACTTCACTTCTTTATGCCGGCGAGCACTACGATTCCGAACTCGACCAGTATTACTTAAGGGCAAGGTACTATAACCCATGGTCCGGCACCTTCAACCGAACCGACCCCTTCGCCGGAAACAACCAGGACCCCCAATCCCTCCACAAATACGCCTACTGCCACAACAACCCGATCAACGCCATCGATCCAAGTGGCAAGATGTTCTTTAGTATAACTAGCCTTGCTATTTCGATGGCAATAGGTAATACATTGCAAACACTGTATTCAATGGCCGTTTGGAAAGCAGCAACACGGGCTATGGAGTGGTATCTTGGGGCTCGTACCAATTTCAATATTAGAAATCAACCTAAAGTAGAAAGTAACGCTACTATATTTGTACATGGCATAAGCGGTCATTCCTATGGTTGGTCCTCAGGTTTTGAAGCGAGCCTTAACGGCAGAGCTTCTAATCAGGATTACTATGAATTTACATGGTCGGGTTTCGCGGCAACAGGAGGTATTGGTATAAACAGTATAGCTGGTGATATAGCTACGGACAGCTTAGTTGACGCTATTGGAGCAATCCGGCATAAAGGGTACACCAATATAAATATTGTGGCTCATAGCTGGGGAACCGTTCTTTCAAGAGATGCACAGAACGAAGAGGGAGGCAAGATTAACACTTGGGTAACTATGGGTTCGCCTTTGACAGGAACAACTAATAAGCCTGCTGGCGTGGGGTATTGGCTTAACATGTGGGCTAGATATGACTGGTTTGCACATGAATTGGGTTCTTTGTATAAGAACCCTGGTGTTGATGAGCAATTTCGAGTTGACGATGT
>JALHTN010000381.1 GCA_022865865.1 Anaerolineales bacterium | reverse complement strand
TTGTTCGCTTTTCTGCATACGCTGGAATAGTTCAACCTGGACCGGCGACAGGATAGATGAGACCAGCTCCACATCCTGCTGGGAGGAGCGTCTGCTGATAGCCTGCCAAAATTGACGTGAGCGATACAAAAAGCGGGAGGAGTTCATCCAGTCAGTACAGACATCAATGCAGTTAGCGGTGGACCGATGATAGACCCCAAGAGATTAAATCCCAGGAGAGGTCCGAGGAAGACGAGAGCCAGCAAGATCATCGGGCTATATGGTCGAATATTATCCATGACTCTCTGGCCTGATACTGGGAGTAAATAGTACAAAATTTTCTCCCCATCCAAGGGAGCCAGCGGGATCAAGTTAAACAACATCAGAAGTAGATTGATATAGACAAACTCCCAGAGCAGCTTATCCAGCGAAGGGAGGATCTGACCTGGTTCTAAAAAAGCTCCCATTTGCGAAACCAACCCCAACTGAAAAGGGATTGAAGCCAGCAGTGCCATCAAGAAGTTCGAAGCCGGGCCTGCCAAAGATACCCACATCATCGCGGCTGACGACCGGCGTGCCAGGGCATACGGATTTACCGGGACTGGTTTTGCCCATCCAAATCCAACCACGATCAACATTAAAGAGCCCATCGGATCGAGATGCGCCATGGGATTTAAGGTCAAGCGACCATTATTCCTGGGGGTCGGGTCACCAAACCTATCCGCGGTCCATGCATGGGCAAATTCATGGACCGCAAAAGCTGTCAACAAAACAAATATACGGGAGATTAATGTCGGTAAATTCAGATCAAACATTCAAATGGCCTTTTCGGCGATTATACCACCCCGTGATATAATGCCTCGCATGTTGCCACCCTTGGAATTAGGCGATGTCGCGCGCTTACGCAAGCCTCACCCGTGCGGAGGATACGAGTGGAAAATCGTCCGTTTGGGCGCTGATATCGGTCTGGAATGTGCGACTTGTGGCCGGCGAATTTTGCTCCCTCGGCGTACCTTAGCCCGTCGCTTGAAGACCATCTTACAGCAGACAGACGATGAACTGCAGGCGTAATCATCCCCTCGAAACTTCGCACATCTCACCCAGGAACTTTCCTCCGATGAAACAATTCCGCCTAATCAAGATTTTAGTTTTACTTATCATTGGCGTCAGTGCTTTGAGTCTATCCGGCTGCAATTTGCCATCCCGTGCGACGACAACACCAACCCTGAATGTCACCCAAGCATATCAAACCGTAGAAGCCAGGCTTACCGAAGCGATCTCGCGGACTCCAAGCATCTCTCCCACACGACCAATCGTAACGAGCACCCCAGGTCAACCATCCCCTTCGCCCACTCAAGAAGTCCAGACTGTAACTCCAGAAAACACCCAACCATCTTCATCCTGCGATCAAGCGTTACCCGGAGTACCGATTGATGTAACCATCCCTGACGACACAATCCTGCGTCCTGGGGAAATATTCACCAAAACCTGGCGCTTGCAAAACGCCGGTACCTGTACCTGGAACAGCAATTATGCACTGGTCTGGTTCTCCGGCGAACAGCTTGATGCGACCAGCAACGTTCCCTTAAACGGCAGTACTGCTGCGGGGCAATCCGTTGACCTGTCGGTTGAAATGAAAGCCCCGGAAACTCCAGGAACCTACCAGGGCTGGTGGAAACTGCGCAATCCATCCGGAGCGATGTTCGGGATTGGACCCAACAGTGATGCCGGTTTTTGGGTAAGGATTATAGTGGAAGGCACACCCATCAGCAGCGGAACACCCACTGTCACGGAGACCAGCGGACCCACGCTCACACCAACAGTAGGGGTCCAAGTTAGCGGACCCGCAACCCTGCTGTTTGGAGACCTTTATGACCTGGATCGAAACGAGATCAATGACGGCGGCGAGGACCTCACCTATGAAGAAGTTGGCCTCACTCACAATCTGATCCCCATTGATAACACAGTGGTGGCCGTCTCAGGTCCCAACCAACCCAGCCTGACAACATGCCAGGGCTTGAATTTAAGCGCTGATCCGATCTCCGTGGACAACTTAACCGGAAATTTCATCTGCTACCGAACAAATATGTCCCTTCCGGGCTGGTTGTATATTAACACTCTGGACCCGGAGAATGGCAATTTGAACGTTGAGATTTACACCTGGTTGATACCATAAAACCTTTCGAACATTATTTTCTTCCGGCTCGATAAACCTGCAGATCAATTATTTAACGTGAGCACCCTATACCTTGTCGCCACCCCAATCGGAAATCTTGAAGACATCAGCCAGCGCGCGTTGGAAATCCTGCGCCAGGTAGATAGGATCGCAGCAGAAGACACCCGGCACACAGGCAAGCTGCTCAAGCACCATGACATTCAAACTTCGTTGATTAGCTTTCATGAGCACAGCAAGCAAAGCAAGCTTGTGCGCCTGATGGATCTTTTGGATCAAGGCGATCTAGCGCTGGTTTCAGATGCTGGAACACCAGTGGTCAGCGATCCAGGTTTCGAGTTGGTGCAGAAAGCACTCGCTGCCGGGCATCAAGTCAGCCCCATACCTGGTCCGAGCGCACCAATCAGCGCTTTAATCGCCTCCGGTCTGCCTGCAGAGAAGTTCCTCTTTTTGGGCTATTTACCGCGCAAATCGTCTGACCGGCGACGAGCTCTGAGCGAGGTTTCTTCCCTGCCATACACGCTTATTTTCTTCGAAACCCCTCACCGTCTGCAGGCGGCGCTCAAGGACCTCCTGGAAGAGCTGGGCGAGCGTGAGATGGCAGTTGCGAGAGAAATCACCAAATTGCACGAGGAATTCTACCGAGGCCCGATCTCCGCAGCGCTGGCGCACTTCACGACCACTCCCCCCCGGGGTGAAATCACTCTTGTCGTGGCAGGACATACCGAGGAAAAACTAAGCTGGTCTGAGGCACAGGTACTGTCAGCCATCAAAGATCGAAAATCTCAAGGGATTCCTCCAGCTCAGATCGCCAGCCAAATGGCATTGGAATCTAATTGGCCACGGCGGAAAATTTACCAACTAATCATAGA
>JALHTN010000380.1 GCA_022865865.1 Anaerolineales bacterium | reverse complement strand
TTATCATGCGCCATCCTGCGCTGCTTCCAACAAGCAAAAATGCCTATTAGCGACCCCGACAAATGGCGCTAGGTTTTTTGCGGTGAATTCCCTATACTTGGTGATATGGAGAAATTACGATGAACCGGTCTACCTATCTTCTAACTCTGAACTTAGACAGTGATCAAGCTGTTGAGCAAGTCACTCGACGCTTAACCGCAAATGGATTACAGGTAGTGCGTTCTTTTGATTTGCAAACTGCGCGTTCAACGCATACTAATTGCACCTGCCCGAATCATGGGACTGCGGAATGTGACTGCCAAATGGTTGTGCTGCTGGTATACGACAAGCAAGGAGAGCCACTAACTTTGATGGCGCACAGCCAGGATGGTAATACCTACTTCGAACTGGTGGATACTCCCCAACAACGTCCTCAAGGCATGATAAAAGCTGCTGTTCTCCAGGCGCTTGCTTTAGAGGGCTTTGCAACTATCCAGCGATCCAATTCAGCCCATGCTACCTGAGGAACGGACTTAAATCCTGGCACAGTTTCTATACACTGGTGACAGCTGTAATGCTCTTTTGGTATTTCCGTTATGAGTTGGCTGGGACCAATCTTATCTGGCCCTAGCAACCAAAAGCAGAGCAGATGTGCATCTGTGGATGCGTCAATGATGGTAAATGCGAATTCGCTATGGCATAGCTATAGGACCAATCAGGCCTTCCACAGAAATTATCAATTAGAAAGGAGGTGTCCCGTGAAACGCTTCATGATACCCAGAATCGCTCACTGTAATGAGGGCTGTCGTACCCCGTCCTGGGCATGACCTAAAACTGCCTGGTCCTGGGCACGACCGAAAACTGCCCATCTATATCCTCACTAGAGTTCTTCAATAAATATTACGTAAGGAGATGAAAAAATGGCAATTGATCCAGTTTGCAAAATGGAAGTAGATGAAAATTCGGCTGCAGCTACATCCGAGTATATGGGACAGAAATACTATTTCTGTTCACCGGGTTGCAAGGCCGCTTTCGATAAAGATCCAGAAAAGTATCTTGGCCAACATGGAGGCCATAGCAGCCACGAACATCACGGCCACCATTAACTCTCTCTTGCGCCGCTGGTAGACGAATATTGCTTAACCACTGACACTCAACAATAACCATAACCTGTTAAAGGAAAACTATTGAATGAAACCCATAGCAGATGAGCAGAAACTCCCAGAAGACATCATCGACGACCACCTCGAGCGAGATCAAACGCCAGAAACAATTCGTGAGAACGGAAAATTCACAACCTTATTTTCTGTTGCTCGATGGGTGATGGCTTTCTTGATTGCCTTTTCATTCGGATTAGGAAGCGGATACTTGTTTTGGGGACGAAACCAAACCCAGGATCAAGTTCAAGAAAGGGTGTCGTCAAATCTCGTTGCAGAGCCACCTGGTGACCAATCTTTATCCCTATCCTCTCGATCGCAGGAAGAAATGGAATCCAATACTGGAACTGGTCAGAATAACCTCAATGACCTGATTCAACAAATCAATCCACCTGGAGGATATACCTTACCTATTGCATATGGGGATATTGGGCCTCAATTGTTGTCTGCGGGTGCGATAGATTTTAACCAATATCAGCAGATTTATGAGCAAGCTGGCCAAGCTCTCGCTGATGCACAGAAGACTATTTTACAGGATGGAAGTGATGCTCAAATCGTGATCAATCAAGAGAGCGCTTATTTCCTACTCAACTTCTTCTGGGCTTTTGGATTAACCAATCAAAACTCTGTCCTCACCGAAGGTCCCATGATGCAGATGGGTGAAGACCAGATTGGACAATTCGCTTCTACCGGTGGTTGGACCATTGGGAAAAAACCTGCGACCGAATTATACGCCAGCATAGCGATTGTCCCGCTTTCCCCAGAGCAGCAACTACGCTTGGAAGAAGTAGCCTCCTCAGTTTACCGGCCCTGCTGCAACAACCCAACGATTTTCCCCGACTGCAACCACGGGATGGCCATGCTGGGAATGTTAGAGCTAATGGCTTCGCAGGATGCCACCGTGGAGCAAATGTTCGAGGCAGCTAAATACGTTAACGCATACTGGTTCCCTCAACAAACGTTGGAAATAGCGCTTTTCCACAAAACAGGTCAGAACCTGGATTTTTCTCAGGTAGACCCTCAACAGGTTGTCGGCCCGACCTTCTCTTCCGGGTCTGGCTTCCAGGCAGTCCACCAATGGCTGACCGAGAATAATGTACTCGAGGGATCTTCAGGTAGTGGCAGCAGCTGTGGCGTGTAGGAACACAAAATAAGTGAAAAGTATGGTGGATAAAAAGATGAACACAATTCGTATACTGCTGGTTGATGACAGCATTATATTTCTAGACATTGCTGCCGATTTTCTTGCAGATCATGAAAACCTAATCGTCGTCGGTACTGCCCAAAATGGGGACGAAGCCCTTTCAATGGCTGCAAATCTTCATCCGGATGTTGTTTTGCTCGATGTCAACATGCCCGGTTTGAGTGGAATTGAAACCTCCCCATACTTGCGCCAGATTTTACCTGAGGCAGGCATCATCATACTCAGCTTTCAAAATTCAGACTCTTACAGAGAAGCAGCACTGGTTGCTGGGGCAGACGACTTTATTCAGAAAGACACCTTAGCCTACGCACTAATACCGGCCATCCATCGAGTATCCCAAAGAAGTGAGCGACTTGTTAGCGTCGAATAAAACTACATTTCTAAGCAAACGCCTGATTGTATTCTCCCACGCCTTATTCTTTGTGCTGGGTTTTTCAGTGGTCTTCATCGTTGGCTGGGGTGGAGCAGCCACCTTGTTGGGCCAGGTATTTGGCAGCTATAAGGGCGTCATCGGAAAAATCGGCGGCGTAATGGTGATCCTGTTCGGCTTGTACACTCTTGGTTTGCTGAAAATCTCATGGTTATCTTACGATACCCGTCCCCAATTGTCCGGAGAGCGGCGCGGAGGTTTCCTGGCTTCGGCATTAATTGGCGTGTTCTTCGCTGCGGGTTGGACCCCATGTATTGGAACGACTCTGGGAGCGATCCTCACCCTGGGATTTAGCCAGGAAACAGCCGGACAGGCTATGGTGCTTTCCAGTGGCTATGCTTTAGGGCTGGGCATCCCCTTCCTGGCTATCGGCCTGGGGATGGAACGGGCGACCCACTTTGTACGCCGATTCCAACCTCATCTACGTTGGATCCAAATCTTCAGCGGGTTGTTCTTGCTCCTGATCGGCGTGATGATATTGACCAACCAGATAACGCTGATAGCTATTTGGGCTCAGCGAAACGGGTTGTTTCTGGATCTACCCATCGGAGCAGCCATGGCGCCTACGTACCTCATCGCAATGCTGGCTGGACTGCTTTCATTTCTTTCTCCTTGTGTGCTGCCCTTGGTACCAGCCTACGTGGGTTATCTCAGTGGGCATGCTTTTAGAGAAACCCAAGATCGGGAACGAGTCTGATGTTTTTGAACATATTCTCAAACCAGATCCTTCGAGATTTACAAGATGGCCTGACTGCAAGCAATCGAGACAGCACTTAATGGGAATGACCAGGAGTAAGTGGAACTTCAAGAAAACTATTGTTATTGCGAGATGAAGATAATTTTAATGGTAACTTTAACCAATCATTCCGATGCCAGTTCTCATAGCAATATTATTATATTTCCAATCTTTGTATTGGTGTTCTTTCTGCTGTTCCCCATCAGCTCCGTAAAAGCCCAAAGTGATCTACCAGATGGACCATCCTATTTGGTTCAGGAAGGAGATTCTCTCTGGGATATTGCCGTCCACTTCGGGGTTGCAATTGAAGACTTGCAAGAAGTAAATGGCATTACAGACGCTACCCAATTAGCCGTTGGTTCTCACTTGGTGATACCTGGGTTAAATGGCGATCAAGGAATATTGGAAACCCAAACAATTTCTTATGGTGAATCCCTCCGCAGCTTGAGTAGGCGGTACCGAGTACCGGTTGACACATTGGTTCGATTGAATCATCTAACGAGCCCGAATAATATTTATCCGGGTGCTGCGCTGGTCATCCCCTCGCAAGGTAACAATGTATCCAGCGGTATGCGCGTAGGGCTAACATCTGGCCAATCATTATTGGAATTAGCGGTACTTAACAATACGAATCCTTGGGATTATGTTCTTGCGAATGATCTGCCAGGCACCTGGGGTGCCCTCGCTGGAGATGTCCTGTTTTCGCAAGAGCAAGAAATGGATGGGCCTGGAGCATTATTGGAAGCCATTAGAGGAGTATCCCTGGAGGTTCTTCCTTTTACACAAGGGAAAACGGTGGGAATAAGAATTTCAGGAGAGCCGGGAATTAAACTATCTGGGTCGTTGGATGGAAGGGAGGTCAATTTCTTTTCTTCGGGTGAAGAGTATGTTGCCTTGTTTGGCATCCATGCCATGACCGAACCTGGACTTTATCCTCTCAAAATTAATGGCAAACTTCCTCCTGGGCCGCCATATTATGGGGAGACGTTCACATTTTCGCAATCAGTTTTAATTCGCGGCGGTGATTATCCTTTCGATCCTGTGTTGAATGTTAGTCCGGAAACGATCGACCCACTGGTAACAGTACCGGAGGACGAACTTTGGGATGCATTGGGAATTGCAGTATCCCCTGAAAAATTGTGGGATGGCATCTTCCAAAGCCCAGTTCCAAATATTTATAATGATTGCTGGACCTCCCTATTTGGCAGTCGACGATCCTATAATAGCAGCCCTTATGATTATTTTCACTCCGGTTTGGATTTATGTGGCGGCATAGGGACTGAAATATTCGCCCCCGCCCCAGGGATAGTTGTCTTTGCTGAACCATTGGTGGTGCGTGGCAAAGCCACCGTGATCGATCATGGATGGGGAGTTTATACTGCTTATGATCACCAGTCAGACATATTTGTGAAAGCCGGCGATTATGTTGAGCCCGGACAATTGATTGGCCTGGGGGGTGCAACCGGGCGCGTCACGGGTCCTCATCTGCATTGGGAAGTATGGGTCGGAGGTATCCAGGTGGATCCGCTGGATTGGTTGGAGAAATCCTTTCCCTGATGGAGAAAATATTAATCAGGCATCAAACAATGAAAACATGAATTTCCCTAATAAATCTATCATAATATTATTTTTTTAGACCAACAAGGAGAACAAATTGAACAATAAATCCAAACGTCAAGCCCGGTCGAATCGCCGGCAAAGTAAAGCAAGGAGAAATAAATTGATTTGGGGTGGGCTTGGTATTGGGATCTTGGCGGTACTCGCTTTTGTAGCATGGACTGCCTTTCGACCCGCCGCGGGGGAGGCTGTTCCTATCATGGCCAATGCCGAAGATCACGTTCCAGCAGGGTCAGATCCTGGTCCATTCAACTCGGACCCACCAACATCCGGGCAACATTACGGACAAGAACTTGATGCGGGATTTTATGAAGAATCAGATCCAGAGGTTCAAAGTGAATTTCCGGAAGGATATTTGCTTCACAACCTGGAACACGGCTACACAATATTCTGGTACAACTGCGACCTCTTAGATGAAGCAAATTGCTCTAGTTTGAAGAGTGAAATTAAGGGCGTTATGGGCGAATTAAACAATTTCAAGGTGATCGGATTTCCACGCAGTTCCATTGAATCTCCCCTGGTAATGACCTCCTGGGGACGGATGCTGCCCCTTGATACATTTAACGCAGAACAGGCACATGATTTTATCCGTCGCAATCGCAATCGTGCACCAGAACCGAATGCACCCTAATTCTTGGAGATGCTCAATATGGGTAATAAACGCGGGCAGCGAATAATCGATCCTAAAGTGGATAAGGCTCTCAAGAAAGCCAAAGAACGTCGTGAAGCTCTGTGGACCTATGTGCTGATAGCTATCGTACTGGGACTCATCCTTTATGGCCTTTACCTTCAAACTCTGCACCATCCTTGATTTGTCGATTTAATGCAATCACTCGGAGATGTTTGTTATGACTCAGATTACACCTCTGAACCCAAGTGTTAAACCCAATTGGACCAAAGTGGACCAGTGGACTTATCGTCTTAGTAAGAACTGGGTGTTGATCTTTGGTGTGTTTTTCGGAATTTGGATCGGGCTGCCATTTCTGCCACCAGTCTTCATGGCGATGGGTTGGGAAGGCCTTGCAAATGCGATATATTTGCTCTATTCTTTCCAATGCCACCAGCTGCCGCAGCGTTCATTATTCTTCTTCGGATCGAAATGGATGTATTCTACTAGCGAAATCCAGACTGTGTGGCAGGACACGACTAACCCACTCATTTTGCGGCAGTTCACCGGAACCGCCGATATGGGCTGGAAGGTAGCCTGGTCCGATCGAATGGTCTACATGTACACCAGCATACTGGTCTTCGGCGGGTTTTGGTGGCTTATACGCCGGAAGATCAAGCCACTCCCCTGGTGGGGGCTGATCATCCTATTGTTTCCGATGGCTGTCGATGGCACCAGTCACCTCATCAGCGACTTCGCCGGGGTTGGCCAGGGGTTTCGAGACAGCAATGTCTGGTTGGCATCCCTTACCAATGATGCCTTTTCACCCATGTTTTACGCAGGTGACGCACTAGGTTCATTCAATTCCTGGATGCGATTACTCACTGGGGTGCTGTTTGGACTAGGGATCGTTTGGTTTTGTTTTCCATACTTAAACAGGTACTTCACCGACCTAACTCGTATCCTGAAAGCCAAGCTACAGCGATCAAAATTAGAGCTGTAAAAAATAATATGCGGATAAGAATAAGACGCTATTGGTACCTGCTGCTGATACTTCTCGGAGTTGTTCTTAGTGCTGCCATCTTTCGTTGGCAAACCCTGCCAATAAGCGAGCCTATTACTATCAATGGGATCACCGTTGCCCCCATACCCACTTTGGATGCGAAATGGGTAGCCCAGGGTGAGCCGTTGTATGCTAAATACTGCGCCAGCTGTCATGGAGCAAATCTAGAGGGCGTTCCGGAATGGAAAACGGTTCAGCCAGACGGTAAGCTGCTGCCGCCACCGCAAGATAGCAGCGGTCACACCTGGCACCACCCTGATGATTTACTGCTCTCCGTGATTATCGAAGGGGGTGATCCTTCATCCTCGGATATGCCCG
Organism: Anaerolineales bacterium; assembly: GCA_022865865.1. The sequence goes on along the minus strand of JALHTN010000380.1, from coordinate 53 downwards.
CATTTCGAGGCATACTCACGAATGAGGAGATGAATGCAATCCTAACCTTCATC
>JALHTN010000379.1 GCA_022865865.1 Anaerolineales bacterium | reverse complement strand
TGAACTGGACACGCACTAAATCACCGAGATTGACATCAAATAGTCCCTCTGGTAGGACTAATGGCATGTCATCTACTTCTATCGCGCCTTCGCTCAAGCTAGTGACGATGCCGGTGAAAGTGCCGCCTGCGGAATCCGTTTCATAGGCCAGAACACTGTCAGCGATCCACTCGTTCTTATTCGTTATACGACCGGTCACCAGCACTGATGAAACACCTTCCTGGAGACCCACATCGATCCTGGTACCCCCTTTCATGGTGAACGAAATATCCTCTACCGCCCAAGTCTTCCCGGTATTATCCGTTAATTGGCCATAAAGGGCGAACAGGTAAGACGTACCAGCTAGAGGTTTGCCTAATTCGGTGATAACTCCCTGTCCAGCAGCGAGAAATGCTTCATCGCCATTATTGCTAACCAAAACCGCGCCGGTCTCAACAGAGAAAACAGAATCACCAGTCTCCTCCACCAGGACATTGAAAGAAGTACCCCTGACGCTCGCCTCCCCGGAGGGAGTCATGACGTTGTAAGCTGCCTCAGTTCCCTGCAGTGGGACCACCTGGTGGCTGGTCATACCTTCATTCTGGATCAGGGCTACCTTGAGCTCTCTACCCCAATCACCATCTACTTGACTTAACATCAGGTCGGTATTTGAATCCAGGTTCACTTGGGTGCCATCGAAAAATGTAAGTGTCACCTGGGAATCTGCTCCAGTGCGCAGGCGTTGTCCTGACTTGACCCGGTCGCCGTTAGAAACCGCAACCCATTCACCAGACCCACCTCCGTCAGATACTTCTAATACCCCGCTACCTTCGCTCAGAACAGCTGCTTGAGCGCCTCTTGGCCCAGAAAAATATATCCCAGCTCCGGCAGCAAAAATGAAAATCATAAAAATGATTAGCGCTGCTCCAGCAACTGCAGGGAAAACCATCCACTGCCCGGTGAATCCACCATTGCGTGACCATCCAGCTCTTTTTTGGCCGCGTTTCCTACCTTGGGCAGCAGTCATTAGCTTGCGCTTTTCCGCATTCATGGTCATCACATCCTGTTCAGGGTGGGGTAAACCCCTGATTGAAGCTGCCAGTTTAACCAGGGAGGTTAATTCTTCAGAACCATGTTCTCCCTCCAGTTTTGAAGTGGATAAACCACCACCTAGTTCCAGGTTTCGTAGTTCTTCTTGCAGCTTGTCATCGTCTTTAAACATAAGTAACCTCCCACAACATCAATATATCTTTAAGGGCTAATAATGCTCTGCGCTGTAAGCCTTTAATTGAATCCTCAGTTTTATGCAGTGCCTCAGCGACTTCCCCGATCGGCATCCCAACCACAAAGCGCATCACAACCACATCTCGTTGGTTTTCTGGTAATTTCCCCAGGGCTCGACACAATTTCTCACTGGTCAGTTCCCGATCGATCAATTCGAGCGGTTCTTCCCCTTTCCCGGGGTAATCTTCCTCCAATTGAACATCATTGCGGACGTTCATCTTGCGGTAATGATCGATTGAAAGGTTGCGAGCAATTTGAAATAGCCATGCCTGAAAAGAAACCTTTTGATCCTGGTAACCCGAAAGCTTCTCAATCATGCGCAAGAACACCTCTGAGGTCAGGTCCTCAGCAGTTTGCTGATCTCCTACCCGGTAATACAGGTAGCGAAAAATGCCGCGTTGGTAGCGATCATAAATTGCACTCACGATGAGAGGTTCTCCATCCTGGGCTTTGCGGATCAGTTCTGGATTCAGGATTTCAAGCAAATTGCCTCCTGGCTGTTCAGCTTGCACTTACATTAGGTTAAACGAAAGAATGACAAAAAAGAGTCGTTAAAAACGTCTGAAACAATGCCAGATAACAGAAATGAAAGGTGGGTCAGGAGAATACCAATACTATTTAATACGCTGTTCGCGCAAGGTTTATCGTTAAAATCAATCCATGATTTCTTCAGATAAATGAACTCTGTAGATGATCGCTTCTCCATCCCGGTAGATCTCAACCATACCCGGGTCTTCATTCGCCCG
>JALHTN010000047.1 GCA_022865865.1 Anaerolineales bacterium | reverse complement strand
CCATCAGATCGGCGGCGGCATCCAAAGCCATCCCGACCATCAATCCGCAGGCGATGATGCTTAGATCGTCTCCCTGGCGAACGATGTTCGCTTTGCCGATCTCGAAGGGCGGGTTTTCTGCCGGGTAAATTTTGGGCATTGGCACCCGGCTTGACCTTAAGAAAACCGGTCCAATATGCTCAGTAGCAGCTTTGACCGCTGCGTGCATGCAGGCAGGATCGCTGGGTACCAGGATGACCATTGTGGGTAGTCCTCCCATCAAAGCCAGGTCTTCAATACCCATTTGTGTAGGCCCATCTTTGCCCAGGGTAATTCCGCCGTGGCTGCCCAGAATCTTGGCGTTAATATTTGACATTGCTACCGAAAGGCGAATTTGATCGTAGGCATTGCACAGCAAGAACGAGGAAAAGCTGGTGATCCAGGGGATCAATTCACAGGCTGCCAGGCCAGCGCCAATACAGACCAGGTTGCTCTCTGCAATACCGATGTTGAAGAACCGCTCAGGGAATTTCTGACGAACGTATTCGGTTTTGGTTGAGTTGCCCAGGTCACCATCCAGCACCACCACCCGGGGATTTTCCTCGCAAACTGCCAACAACGCATCGCCAAAGACATCCCGCATCGGCTTACTCAATTGCAGTCCCGCCTTTTCTCCTACTGGCATAAGATCTCCTCCCGGGCTTTGACAGCCTGTTCCGGGTTGAGTGCCCGTCCGTGGAAGGTGAAATCCTGCTCCACGAAAGAGACACCTTTTCCCTTGATCGTATGGGCAATGATGATCGCGGGTCGCTCGTCAATCTCTTTGACGGCATTGAGTGCGTTCAGCAGCCCAGCAATGTCGTGCCCGTCTACTTCTCTGGCATGCCAGCCGAAGCTCTCCCATTTGGATACCAGAGGCTCGAGAGCCATTTCCCGGCTGATCGGTCCCGTCTCTTGGTACTTGTTGTAATCCAGGATCGCGGCAAGGCGATGGGTTTTGAAATGAGCAGCCGCCATGGCAGCTTCCCAGATTTGTCCCGCCTCACACTCGCCATCTCCGAGTAAGACATAGACCCGATAATCCAGCTGGTTTATGCGACTCCCTAAGATATGACCGACCCCCAATGAGAGACCCTGCCCGAGGGAGCCTGTCGTTGCTTCCACACCCGGAAGCAAGCCCTGGATGGGATGACCCTGCACCGGACTGTCGATCTGCCGCAAATCCCAGAGCAGCTGACGGTCGAAGTAGCCGGCTCTTGCCAGCACAGCATACAGCAATGGCGCAGCATGTCCTTTGCTCATAATAAAGCGATCGCGCCCCTGCCACCAGGGATCGTCTGGCCGGTAAGTTAAAATCCCGCCAAAATAAATTGCGGTCAGGATTTCTACTGCTGAAAATGAACTCGATGGATGGCCGGAACCGGCTTTGGTGGTCATATCGAGAATATCCAGGCGCAAGTCCCTGGCGATCGCGGTTAATTCGGGGAGGTTATATTCACTTAATTGGTTTTCTGCCATAGGTTCTCCATATCAGTTGATTGTTGTCCGGGATTCATTATGTGGAACTCTTGGACCTGCTGGTGAAGATTTAATCTACACACAATTAAATACTGGTTGACTGGCTGAGAAATTCCTCCACCCGATTCCTGGTCGGTAGAGCAGGAATCACTCCCTGGGTCAAGGCAGTCAGCGCCCCAACCGCGTTGGCATATCTCAAAGCTTGGGTTAGCTGATCCGCAGAAAAGTCTTTTACTGGCTTACCTGTCATTACCATCTGGGTCAGCAAACCGGCGATAAATGCATCACCGCACCCGGTGGCATCAATCGTTTCCACGGGGAAGCCAGGGATGAAATCACTATCCCGGCCATTGTGGTAAAAGCTGCCTTTGGCGCCCAAAGTAACGACACATAGCTTGGGTCCATATGCCAGCAAAGCTTGGCTGCTGTGTTCAAGGTCTGCCTGCCCGCTGAGTAATTCCAATTCGGTCTCATTGACTTTAACCAGGTCTACCAGCGGAAGGACCTGCTTCACGCGCTGTGCGGCAGCTTCCGGACTGCTCCACAAGGCTGGCCGGTAGTTTACATCAAATGAGATCAAGGCTCCACCCGAGCGGGCGAGTTCAATCGCGCGCAAGGCCGCGCTGTGGATCGGTTCGTCGACCAGGCTCAGGGAACCAAAGTGCAGGCAGCGGGTTGATCCGAGCAAGTTCACGGGCAGCTCATCTGGTCTGAGCAGCATGTCTGCACCCGGGTTGCGGTAGAAAACAAATTCGGCTGTATGGACATCCGGCATGGCGATGAAGACCAATGTCGTGCGCGCTTGGGGGTCAAATCGCATGCCCTGCGTGTCAACCCCCTCATTTCTCAGTATATTCTCTAAATGCCTGCCGAAAATATCCTCCCCAACCTTTCCAATGAATCCGCTTTGGACACCCAGTCGGGCGGCTGCCACGGCTGCGTTGGCGGGGGCACCTCCAGGCTTAGGGCGAAAAGCAGTGACCTCAGCCATTCCCCGCCCGACCTCCACAGGGAACATATCGATCAGCAGTTCCCCAAGGCAAAGTACGTCCATCCCTAAACCTCCTTCCAGCACCTATTCATGCAGTTCATTGAATAAAGAATAGCGATCGGCCCGGTAATATATGCGCAGATATTCAACCGGTATTCTGCCTTGGGAGTAAGATACCCGGGTGAGAAAGAGCAGCGCCGCTCCGGGTGTGATATCCAGTAGCCCCGCCAGTTCAGGTGGTGCTTGAATGGCCTGGATGACCTGCTTGGCAGACGCGATGCGGATGCCGTATTCTGTTTCCAGCACTTCTCGTAGCGGCTGTTTGGCGTAATCGTGCTCCAAGACATCCGGGCAGTACTTGTGGATCAAATAGGATTCTTCGATGCTCATGGCTTCGCCATCTGCCAATCTTAATCTGCGTAAGCAGGCCAGTTGTTCACCGAGTGGTGTGCCAAGCTGGCTGGCGATCTCTTCGATAGCTGGCATCAAATCAGCAGAGATCACTTCGGTTCCCGGGTTAAATCCCCGCTGGCGCATATCCTCGGTAAAGCTGACGATGCGCGTCATGGATTGTTCGAGGGTGGGGTGGGCGACGAAGCTGCCGCGCCCGCGCTGCCGGTAAATCAAGCCCTCGTTCACCAGTTTTTCCAGCACCTGGCGGACTGTATTGCGGCTAACCTGGTATTTTTCGATTAACTCCGATTCAGGGGGGATCATGTCGCCAGGCTGCCATTCGCGGCGCTGAATTTTGCCATGCAGAATTTCATACACCTGCTGGTAATAGGGAAGTTTGCTGAAGCGATCGATCGTTTCAGGGTACATTGTCCTGTTCTTTCCTCAGCCTGAAAACCTTGACGAACCGTGCTAAATATACTAATATACCAACATTCTGATATTAGATTTTAATGGAACATTAATCTAATGTCAAGGAACGAATAGGGGAGCAGTGATTGACAAGTTGCCAAAAATCGCTATAATTTAGTTTGTTGGTACAACAAATTAATTGGGGTAGGATAGTTTAATTTAGAAGCGGAATTACTATTATTGGTAGGTCCTGTTGCTTGTAGATTTATAGAAACATTAACAACCACATCATCGTACGACCCCTCTGAGGTCTTATGAACTACGTGGCAGGGCAATCCCGTATGGGTCAATATCGTTTTCGCACAGGCGACCAGGCGCTCGTTCGCCAGATAAACCTGTCTGTGATCATGCATCACTTGCGCGAAAATTCCCCCATCTCGCGAGCTTCTCTGGCAGAAATCACTGGTTTGAATAAGACGACCGTATCCAGCCTGGTGCGCGAGCTGATCGATCGCCAGTTTGTGCGTGAGGTTGGCTATGAAGCAGCGGGGAGTGGTCGCGGAGCTGGTCGTCTGGCGATGCTGTTAACCCTTAACCCTCGGGCGGGATATATCGTCAGCATGGAAATCGGTGTTGATTTTCTGATGGCCATCTGCACCAACTTTGCTCCTGACACCATGTGGCAGCACAAAGAGGAAATTGATCCTGACATGGGCCAGCAGGTCATTATTGACCGATTGCTGGCCCTTTTGTATCAGGGCTTAAATATAGGTAATGAATACTGTCAAACCTTGCTGGGAGTAGCAGTGGGAGTCCCGGGTTTGGTTGACCAGACCAGTGGGACTTTGTTATTCGCACCCAACCTGCGCTGGGAAAATGTCCCTTTGCGGACACAATTAGAAGGCTTGATCGATTCCCCCCTGATCGTTGATAACGAGGCAAATATCGCAGCCCTAGGAGAGCATTACTTTGGGGCTGCGCGCGGCTATAATGAGGTTCTGTATCTCAGCGCAGGTGTGGGCCTTGGTGGTGGACTCGTTCATAACGGCCAGGTATTCAGCGGGGTGACTGGATTCGGTTCCGAGTTCGGCCATATGACCATGGATCCGGATGGCGAGATCTGCAACTGCGGCAATCGTGGCTGTTGGGAAACACAGGTCAGCCAACAAGCGCTCTTCCGTTATTTGCGTCGATCTGCCGGGCAAGGGAATAAAACCATGCTGACCGGAATGACCGGGGGCAATCTGGGCGCGCTGACGGTTCCCATGGTGGTTGAGGCTGCCAGGCAGAAGGATCAAATGGCTTTGGAAGCACTGGAGGTGCTGGGCCGTCACCTTGGGATCGGCATCGCCTCTCTGGTCAATGCATTAAACCCGGAGTTAGTCGTCTTCGGCGGCATCATGTGCCTGGCCAGTGATTACTTATTACCTGCAATTGAATATGAGCTAATAAAGCGCGCACTGCGCTGGAACCGGGAAGCCATCAAAGTGGTCGTGGCAAAACACGGCCAGGAAGCTTGTGTGATGGGCGGCGTTGCCAGAATCTTCCAGGAGGTTTTGGTCGAGCCAATGCCTCTGGGTGGACAACCAGTGGGTGTATTTACAATGGTAAACGCCTGAGTCTGATTTTAGGAGGTATAGACAATGAAAGGAGGTGATGCAACGGGAGCATATACATAGGTTTTGCAAATTTCGAATAACCGGTTATTACATCAAACACTTTTCTAGAAGGAGAAGACAAAAATGTTGAAAAAAACATTACTTGGGTTGACGCTGATTTTAGTACTGGTCCTGGCTGCCTGCGCACCAGCTGCGACTGAAGCGCCGCCCGCAGAAGAAGCTCCTGCAGAGGAAGCACCAGCTGCAACTGAAGCACCCGCAGAAGAAGCTCCTGCAGAGGAAGCACCAGCAGAAGAAGCCCCGATGATCGAAGAACTGAACATCCTTTGGGCTCAGTGGGCACCGGCCGACTACCTGCAGCAGATCGGTAATCTTTACGAAGAGCAGACCGGTATCAAGGTCAACGTGATCCAGGAACCCTGGGGATCCTTCTATGACCTCTTCGCAAATGAGATGGCTGCCAAGGGTGACTCCTACGACATGGTCGTCGGCGACAGCCAGTGGATCGGACAGGGCTCTACCTCCGGTTGGTACCTCAATATGACCGACTTCCTGGTGGGTGAGGGCATCGCGGACACAGTTACCCAAGCCACCCTGACTTACTATGGCGAGTATCCCTCCGGGTCCAGTGAATACTGGGCCTACCCCACCGAAGGTGATGCTGATGGTTGGGCTTACCGCAAAGACCTCTTCGAGGATTCCGATAACATGGCTGCCTTCGAAGAGGAATACGGCTACCCGCTGGCAGTGCCTACCACATATGATGAATTGACCGACCTTGCCAACTTCTTCACCCGCCCCGATGAGGGAATGTACGGTGTGGCGATCTACACCCAGAAGGATTACGATGCCATCACCATGGGTGTTGAGAACACCATGTTCAGCTGGGGCGGCGATTGGAAGGATCCCGCCACCAACGAGGTGATGGGTGTGGTTAACTCGGATGAAAACGTCGAATCGCTCCAGGCATACGGTGAACTGTATGCTTGCTGCCAGGTGCCCGGTCTGAGCAACGCCTTCTATACCGAGACCAATGATGCCATGATCGGAGGTCAGGCGGCGATGATCATGAACTACTTCGCCTTCTTCCCCTCCTTAGCCAGCCCTAGTGTCAGCCCTTACGCTGATAATACGGGTTTCTTCCCCAATCCTAAAGGTCCATACGGCGATCAAGGCGCAGCTCTGGGAGGCCAGGGTACGAGCATCGTTTCCTACGTCAGCCCCGAACGCCAGGAAGCTGCCAAGGATTTCATCCGCTGGTTCGCCCAGGAAGACGTCCAGGCCGAGTGGGCAAAATTGGGCGGCTATACCTGCAACGAGAATGTGCTTGGTACCCAGGAATTCCTGGATGCAACGCCTTACAACCCGGCTTTCGCCGAGACGATGGGCTTCGTCAAGGACTTCTGGAACATCCCCGAGTACGCTCGATTGCTCGAGGTCACCCAGCGTGAGTTCAGTAAGTTCGTCGTTGAGGGTACAGGAACAGCTCAAGAGGCGATGGATACCATCGCAGCTGAGCACGAAGTAATCCTTAAAGACACGGGTTACATCGAGTAGAAAATTGTTCCAAGTTTGTTTGAATGGTACTTTCAGGGAGGTGGTAACTACCACCTCCCTGATGAACATGCAAATTGACAAATTGGGTGTTTGTTAGTATTACACCTGGAGGATCCACAATTGAGTACAAGCCAAGCAACCTCTCAAACCCAACCCCGCCAGCGTCATCTCAGCGATCGAGCTATCGTCAACCTTTTCATCTGGCCTTCGCTGATCCTGCTGATCGCATTGAACGTCTTCCCGTTGGTCTACAGCCTTTACCTGGGTTTCACCGATTACTCCGCTGTGGCCGGAAAAGCACCGGTGTGGGTGGGTTTTGAAAATTTCATCAATATCCTCAATGATGAAAGAATGTGGCAGTATTTCGCCACAACCGGCAGGTACGCCCTGTTCTCGGTCGGTCTGCAGATCATTTTGGGCTTCGGCCTGGCGATGCTGGTGCACGAGAAATTCAAAGGCAGCGGGTTGGTCACCACGCTGATCTTGATCCCCATGATGCTCTCGCCGGTGGTGGTGGGCCTGTTCTGGAAGCTGATGTACAATCCAACCTTCGGATTCTTCAATTTCTTATTGGGTTTCACCAATCCCATCGCCGGCCCAGACATGCTTGCCAGTAGCTTCGCTAGGCAGCCCGTGCCGGGGTTAGCGCTGTGGGCGGTGATCCTGGTGGATGTCTGGATGTGGACCTCGTTTGTGATGCTGCTGGTGCTTTCCGGTCTAAAAGCCATCCCTGATTACCTGTACGAAGCAGCCGCCATCGACCGGGCCAGCTCCTGGTTTCAATTCTGGCGCATCACCCTTCCCCAGGTGACTCCTCTGCTGATGATCGCGATCTTATTCCGCACTATTGAAGCGTTCAAATCTTTCGACCTCGTGATGGGTATGACCGGTGGTGGTCCGGGCGAACAGACCGAGCTGATCGCGGTCAACCTCTACCGCCAGGCCTTCCTGGGCCAGTTCCGCACTGGCAGGTCGAGTGCACTGGCGTACATTATCCTGATCATCATCATCGCCGTTAGCAATCTTTATATTCTTTATCTGAACCGCATGCGGGGCGAGGAGTAATCTATGGCTACCTTCGAAGAAACCGGTCCCAGCAAACCAGTAACCGAAGCAACCCGGGTGGATAAGATCACCCCGCGCTACAGGCTTTTCCATAACCTGAGAGCGACCGCAGTCATCATTATCGCAATCGTGCTCTTGATCCCCATATTTGTGATGGTTATCACGGCTTTTAAAAGCAGGAGGGATATCGTCTCATCGCCTCCGACGGTAATATTCAAGCCTACTCTGGAAGGATTTGTATACCTGTTTACCGATCGGGCGATAGCTTCTCCTGCTGTTTTAGAGGAGCTGCAAAGTGCGGCTGAAGCAGGTGAGTTGAGCTTGTTTGACCGCATTGCCCTCAACGCTGGAATGCAGATCACTGGTACCAGTGATTATTTCTCCCGTCTCAAGAATTCATTCATCATCTCTGGGCTTTCCACCATCGCTTCGGTGGTCCTGGCGGTGTTTGCTGCTTATGCTTTCAGCCGTTATCAGGTTAAAGGCAAGAATGACCTGCTCTTTTTCATCCTCAGCACGCGCATGCTGCCGGCCGTGGTGGTCACCATCCCGCTGTTCTTGATGTACACCCAGCTCGATCTGCACGATACGCATCTCGGGATGGTCTTGCTGTACACCGTGTTCAACCTTTCGCTGGCGGTGTGGCTGATGAAAGGCTTTATGGATGAGATCCCCCTGGAATACGAAGAAGCTGCGCTGGTAGATGGCTACACCCGCATGCAGGCTTTCTTCAAGATCGTCCTGCCGCAAGCGGTGACCGGCATCGCCGCCACGACGGTCTTCTGCCTGATCTTCTCCTGGAATGAGTATGCCTTTGCCCTGATGCTGACCAGCGAGACGGCGCGTACCGCACCGCCCAGCATTGCTACCATGCTTGGTAGCGGTGGTCTCGAATGGTCGGCCATTGCCGCTGGCAGCCTGGGCTTCCTCATCCCGGTGATCATCGTGGTCTTTTTGCTGCGTAACTACCTGCTGCGTGGGGTCACCTTCGGAGCAGTTCGCAAATGAACAAGGTTATCAAATCAATTTGTCATCGCCAGCACTTTGCTGCGCTCCTTGCAAATCCATACAAAGTTTCTTTGTGATGTACTTTACTTCTGCTGAACTGATGAAAAATTGTAAATTTCCTAAGGCATCAAAGAAGGCGGTCTGTGTCAATCTGCGTGAAACCCTGCCCTTGGTCGGACAGACCGAGGGGAAGCATCTCCTTTCCCTAAATGAGACCCTTCGCTTCGCTCAGGGTGACAACCTTTTTGGACAGCCCCCATCTCAAACCGTTAGTGGATAAAAATATATGGCTACAATTGAACTCCAGCAAGTAGAAAAGAAATTTGGAGAGCTGCACGCCGTCAAACCCATGGATCTGACCATTAATGATGGTGAATTCGTGGTTTTGTTGGGACCCTCGGGCTGCGGAAAGACGACCACCTTGCGCATGATTTCCGGTTTGGAGACCGTCACCGGCGGGACTATCCTGCTTAATGACCGCAATGTGACCTGGCTGCACCCCAGCGAGCGCGATATCGCCTTCGTCTTCCAATTTTATGCCCTTTACCCCCATATTTCTGCGCGGGATAACATCTCTTTCCCGCTGCGGGCACAGGGTGAATCCAAGGAAAACATCGACAGGCGTGTTCAGGAGGTGGCTGGACTGCTGCGCATCGAGCATCTGCTCAACCAGCGCCCTGGAAAACTGAGCGGGGGTGACCAGCAGCGGGTGGCATTGGCGCGGGCTTTAATCCGGCATCCAGAAGCTTTCCTGATGGATGAACCTCTAGGCGCACTGGATGCTGATTTTCGCGAGAGCATGCGCGCAGAGATCAAACAGCTGCACATCGTCCAGCACGCCACCACTGTTTATGTGACCCACGACCAGATCGAAGCCATGGCCATGGGCGATCGCATCGTGGTCATGTCAGAGGCAGAAATTCAGCAGGTAGGACCCCCGATAGAGATCTACTACGATCCGGCCAACCTGTTTGTGGCCAGGTTTATTGGCAGTCCCGGCATGAACCTGGTGCGCACTGATTACGCTCAAGGTGTGGTCAGCATCCCCGGCACCGAAAACCGTTACCCCGTTCCGGATGGCTGGCGATCCTCGATCGACGAGACTTTAGGTGGTGACGGGCAGATTATTCTGGGCTTTCGTCCCGAATCTGCCCAACTCAAAGCTGAAGGACCTCTGTCGGGAGAGGTGTATGCCAGCGAACTGCAGGGTGCTTATTCGGTGCTGCATGTCAATGTGAATACGGATGATATCGTCCATATCCGCACCGACCGGAAAATCGATTATCCCATTGGTACGGCTGTCCATTTTGATATCGATCCACAGATGGTCAGATTCTTTAATCCGCAAACTGAGGCCGCAATCAAGAGAGAGGTGAGTCAATGAGCAACCTAAAATTGCAAAATGTGACCAAAGAGTTCCCTGGAGTAACGGCCCTGAAGGATGTCACCTTGGATGTCCAGGATGGGGAGTTCTTTGTACTGCTCGGCCCAACAGGAGCCGGGAAAACCACAACCTTACGGGTGATTGCCGGACTGACAAAGCAAGATCAGGGTTCGGTTTTATTTGACGAGCAAGCAGTTGACGATTTCCCCCCTTCCGAACGGGATGTTGCCCTTGTCTTCCAGCAGTACTCACTTTATCCGACCATGACGGTCTACGACAACCTGGCATTTCCGCTCAGATCACCGATGCGTAATCTGCCGGAAGATCAAATCAAGGCCAAGGTGGAAGGCGCAGCCAAAACCCTGCGTATTGAGCACCTCATGGAACGCAAGACTGCAAACCTGTCGGGAGGTGAGATGCAGCGGGTGAGCATTGGGCGCGCCATCGTGCGCGAACCGCGCATCTTCCTGATGGACGAGCCTTTATCCAACCTGGACTTTAAACTGCGCGAAGCGCTGCGGGTTGAACTGCAGCACCTGCAGAAGACACAGGGCAGTACAACATTGTTTGTGACCCACGATCAGATTGAAGCCCTCACCATGGCAGACCGTATCGCGGTATTGAATCGCGGCCAAATTGTCCAGATCGGTACTCCCGAAGACATTTATGATCGTCCGGGGACCACCTTCGTGGCGCAGCTGGTCGGTTCACCCCGCATTAACCTGGTTAAATCCGAGCGCGAGGACGGAAAATTGCGCATTGAGATGAGTGATCTGCACCTGCCAATACCCCCGGATTGCGAAACACCACAAGAGGTGCTTCTGGGCATCCGTCCAGAGCATGTGAACATCGATCCGGATGGAGAATTCAAAGGTCAGGTTGCCCTAACCGAGCCATTAGGTGTGGAAACCGTGGTCCATATTCGCTCGCAGGATCAAACCCTGGTGAGTTTGGTTCCCGGATTGATGGAATTGCGCGTGGGGGATGATGTTAAGTTCGACATCCTTCATGACCGGCTGCATTGTTTCGACCTGGACGGGATCCGCGTCCAGATTAAATAATACTTGTTGATAGGGAGATAATGACATGCAGATTGGTGTAAACACCTGGGTTTGGATCTCGCCATTAACCACTGCAGAGCTGCAGAAATTGGTTCCGCAGGTTAAAGAGATGGGCTTTGACTGGATCGAGGTCCCCCTCGAAGGTTTGGAGGATATGGATCACAAGCGCGGGGCTGAGATCATCAAGGAATACGATCTGGGAGTCAGCGCCTGTGCGGCAATGGGACCAGACCGGGACCTGATCCATCCTGACCCGGATATCCGCGCCAGCGGTATGGCGTACCTCAAGGGAGCCATTCAAGCCACTCGTGATTTGGGGGGCACCAACCTGGTGGGACCGCTCTACTCCGCAGTTGGCCGCACCTGGCAGTCCACCCCGGAAGAACGGGCTCGGGATACGGATCTACTGGTCGATAACTTGAGCGCGTTATCGAATTATGCTGCGGATTTCGGTGTTGTGCTGTGCGTTGAACCCCTCAATCGTTTTGAGACCAGTTTCATCAACCTGGCTGAGCAGGCGATCCCGATCGTTGACCGGGTCGCTCACCCCAACTGCCAGATGATGCTGGATACTTTCCATATGAACATCGAGGAAAAATCATTGGGAGATGCCATCCGCGCGGTGGGACCCCGCCTGCGGCATGTGCATGCTTGTGAGAATGATCGCGGCGCACCCGGCACAGGCAATATCACCTGGGATGAGGTCGCCAAGGCGCTCAACGATATCCATTATGGCGGTCCGGTAGTGATCGAGTCGTTTACTGCCAAGGTGAAGAGCATCGCCCGGGCAGCGGCCATCTGGCGCTCCCTGGCACCCAGCCAGGATGCTTTGGCTGAAGATGGTCTCAAGTTCCTCCGGCAGCTATTGACCTAGTTTTGAAACCTCGCATAAGTCTGAGGTTAAGTATACAGCCCCTGGTGGGCGTAATGATACAGCACATAGACACTAACTAAGGAGAATATAAAATGGCAAGACCAGTCACACTTTTCACCGGCCAATGGGCTGATTTGACCTTAGAGGATGTCGCCAAGAAAGTCAGCGAATGGGGCTTTGATGGACTCGAGCTGGCCTGTTGGGGAGACCATTTCGAGGTCGACAAAGCGCTCGAGGATGATGGTTATGTCCAATCACGCTGGGACATTCTTAATAAGTACGATTTGAAATGTTTTGCGATCAGCACGCACCTGGTGGGTCAATGCGTTTGCGATGATCCGATCGATCAGCGCCACAAGAGTATTCTTTCCGAAAGATTATGGGGAGATGGGGATCCCGAAGGTGTAAGGCAGCGCTGTGCCGAGGAAGTAAAGAATACTGCTGTTGCAGCCAAGAAGTTGGGGGTAAAGACTGTCAATGGTTTTACCGGCAGTAAAGTTTGGAAGTACCTCTATTTCTTCCCGCCCACTTCCCAGAATGACGTCGACGAAGGTTATCAGGATTTCGCTGCACGTTGGAAACCGATCATGGATGTCTTCGCAGATAATGATGTCAAATTTGGCCTTGAAGTCCATCCTACTGAAATCGCTTATGACCTCATCACTTCAAAGCGGGCGCTGGATGCTATTGAATGGCACCCAGCCTTTGGTTTTAATTTTGATCCCAGCCACTTCATTCACCAATTTATCGATCCGGTTGAATTCATTGATGAATTTGGCGAGCGGATTTGGCATGTTCATGTAAAAGATTCACGTGTTCAGCTCACCGGGCGCAACAGCATCCTGTCTTCCCACCTCGATTTTGGGGATTCCCAACGGGGTTGGGATTTCGTTTCCCCCGGCAGGGGCGATGTGAAGTGGGACCAGATGATCCGCGCGTTAAACCGGGTAGGTTATTCAGGACCCCTCTCTATCGAGTGGGAAGATTCTGGCATGGACCGGGATTGGGGTGCACCAGAGGCTTTGAAGATGGTACGCAGCCAGGATTTCACAGTATCACAGGTGGCCTTTGACGCAGCTTTTGCATCCAAAGATTAACTTCTATCCCAGGAGTTCATCATTGAGATTTGAAAGGTAACCTGCAAATCTTTTGAGAATAATTATGTACATTATTTGGAGGATTACATGAGCGAAGAAACTGGTTTCACCACGATGGCAGGAGCGAAGGCGGAAGGTGAAGCACCGCAGATCGGTTTTGGTATGCTGGGCTATTCCTTCATGGGCAAGGCACACAGCAATGCGCTAAAAACCTTGCCTTACATGATGTATCCGCCAGTCGCCGTTCCCAAACTGGTGGCGATCAGCGGGCGCAATGAATCTGCAGTTTCTGAAGCAGCTCAACGCTATGGTTATCAGAAGTACTATACCGATTGGCGGGCGATGGTTGAGGATGAAGAAGTGCAGGTGCTGGATAACGGCGGTCCGAATGATATGCATGCCGAGCCAGCTTTCCTGGCAGCTCAATTAGGAAAGCATATCCTCTGCGAGAAGCCCTTAGCCCGCTCAGCCGAAGAATCAAAACAGATGCTGGATGCGGTCCAGAAAGCAGATATCAAACACATGGTGGCTTTCAACTACCGCTTTGTACCCGCGGTGCGCTTGATCCGCGATCTGATCGATAAGGGTGCCTTGGGACAGATTTATCACTTCCGGGCAGTCTACCTGCAGGAATGGATCATGCCCCACTACGGCACGCCGAAGATTTGGCGTTTGGATAAGAATGTGGCTGGCAGTGGTGCCATAGGCGATTTGGGCGCTCATATCATCGACCTGGCACATTACCTGGTCGGTGGTGTGAAGAGCTTGGCGGCCAACACGAAAACTTTTATCGAAACGCGGGAGCTGGATGGCGAAGAAGGTGAAGGGCTTGTGGATGTGGATGATGCCTTCGTTGCCGCGGTTGAGTTTGAAAACGGTGCCCTTGGCACGCTCGAAGCGACTCGTTTTGCTGGTGGGCGCAAGAACTACAATTGTTTTGAAATCAATGCCGAAAAAGGCAGCGTGCGCTTCAACCTGGAGCGCATGAACGAGTTAGAGGTTTTCTGGGTGGATGAAAAGCCCAAAGAGACTCAGGGCTTCCACAATGTGCTGGTCACCGAAGGATACCATCCCTGGTGGGAGAACTGGTGGCCGCATGGGCATATCATTGGCTGGGAGCACACCTTTATCCATGAGATCAATCACTTCCTGGACTGCATCGTGAACAACAAGGAGGTTGGTCCACATGGGGCTACTTTTGTGGATGGCTACAAAGCCGCCGTGATCTGCGATGCGATCATCGAATCGGCAAACACGAAACGGCACATTGATATTAAGTATTAAACATGAATTTCTGGCGAGGCAGGATGTTTTCCTGCCTCGCCCTAGACCTAGATAACACCGCTACCGGGCTGATCAGAATCTGGAATACGTTCAATCAATTGAGTGCTTCAGTAAATGGCTTTGGTGCGTAAGAAAAAATTCGATAGATTTGCTTGAGGTGTAGCTATGAAATTGTCGCGACCGAAGGTGCCTGTTGTATTACTCGTCATAATCGTTGTGCTCTTTATCCTGGGATTGCTTGCTGGACCTTTTATCAGCTCCAGAACGACCCCGGAACAATTGGCTGACAACGTCTTGTTAAATGCCATTCCGTTTCTCTTGATCTTTGTATCTATCCTGCTGGCATTTATCGCCTTAATTGTGGCTGTCGGCAGCATGCTTAACAACAATGTACCTGCGCGCATTTATAAAATCATTGAATCGTTATTAATTGCCGGTATTGTCTTGGGGGTGGTGGGTATGTTCCAGCCCTGGGTTTTCAATGCCTATAAGTATGGTTTTATGTTGCTGCTATTCTCATTATTGATATTTATGGTCTGGAGCCATGTCGCTCCGCGCCAGGAGATGGTCCAGCAAGAAAAGGAAATCGGTGTCATGGTTGAAGGGACACCCGACACTATCCAGAACAGCAGTGGAAGCTGATCGATGATGACTGAAGAATATCAACCGCATCCTGAACATAAATTTACTTTTGGCCTTTGGACGGTCGGTAATATCGGCCGCGATCCATTTGGTGAACCAGTGCGCGCTGCGCTTTCACCAGTAGAACTCGTTCACTTGCTGGCTGAGGTGGGCGCCTATGGGGTCAATTTCCACGATAATGATTTAGTCCCCATCGATGCCACACCAGTTGAGCGCGACCAGATTGTCAGGGATTTCAAGAAAGCACTTGAAGATACTGGCCTGGACGTTCCCATGGCGACCACCAACCTGTTCTCTGATCCCGCTTTCAAAGACGGCGCCTTCACCTCGAACGATAGTGCGGTCCGCCAATACGCCCTGCAAAAGACGATGAGGGCCATCGATCTGGGTGTTGAATTAGGGGCTGGGATCTATGTCTTCTGGGGAGGTCGGGAAGGCACCGAAACCGATGCCAGTAAAAACCCGATCGAGAGTTTGAAGCGCTTTCGAGAAGCGCTCAATTTCCTGTGTGAATATTCGCTCAGCCAGGGATATGGCCTTAAGTTTGCTCTAGAAGCCAAGCCAAATGAGCCGCGCGGGGATATTTTCCTTCCGACGACTGGCGCGATGTTGGGCTTCATCCCCACCCTTGACCATCCAGAGATGGTTGGAGTTAATCCAGAAGTCGCCCATGAGCACATGGCCGGTTTGAATTTTACGCATGCTGTAGCACAGGCCTGGGAAGCAGGAAAACTGTTTCATATTGATTTGAACGACCAGGCGTTTGGGCGCTACGATCAAGATTTCCGCTTTGGCGCTGTGAACCTAAAGAGTGCTTTCTTCCTGGTTAAATTACTGGAAGATGTTGGCTACCCGGGCAGCCGGCATTTTGACGCTCATGCCTACCGCACCGAGGATTACGAGGGTGTCAAGCAGTTTGCCCTGGGCTGTATGCGCACCTATTTGGTGCTGAAAGGTAAAGCTGAGCAGTGGAATTCCGATCCGCAAATTCAGGATCTAATAAATGAGCTCCACCCGACTGCCAGCACACCGGTCGAACCTTTTAGCGAGTCTGCAGCAGAAAATCTCAAATCTCAGGTTTTCGATCGCCAGGCATTAGCTGCTCGTGGGTTGGCTTATGAGCGTCTCGACCAGCTCACGGTCGAGCTCCTATTAGGTGTTGGTTGAGATTGCATCTTCCTTGGCACCAGCGTTTGTTGAAGATTCCAATCAGCAAAGATAAGGTTAGGAGATGAACGATCTGAGACTTTTATTGGGAGTTGATATTTCGACCACGGGGGCGAAAGCGCTGCTCATTCACCAGACCGGACAGGTGATCTCCAGCGCCACAACTCCGCTGACTTTACAAACTCCCTACCCATTGTGGTCGGAGCAGAATCCGGAGCAGTGGTGGCAGGGTATTAAGACCAGCATTCGAAAAGTGCTCGCTGAGAGCGAGGTTTCTAAGGAATCCATCGCTGCTGTCGGACTGACCGGTCAGATGCACGGATTAGTCATGCTGGATGAATCTGGGAGGGTTCTCCGCCCGGCCATCTTGTGGAACGATCAACGTACCGGCCCGCAGTGCGACCAGATCCGGGAACGGATTGGTCTGCAGCGCCTGATCCAAACCACTGGCAATGATGCCTTGACCGGGTTTACTGCCCCCAAGATCCTTTGGGTACAGGAAAACGAGCCTGAAATCTTCGCCCAAACGCGGCATGTCTTGCTGCCCAAAGACTATATTCGCCTCCAGCTGACCGGCGAATACGCCATGGATAAAGCCGGGGGTTCCGGGACGATCTTATTTGACCTGCAGGCGCGCACATGGTCAGAGGCGCTGCTGCAGGAATTGGATCTACCTCGTGAATGGTTCCCGTCAACCTTCGAAGGCCCCCAGATCAGCGGTCATATCAGCAAGAGTGCAGCTGCCGAAACTGGTCTGCTAGCTGGCACTCCGGTCGTGGGCGGGGCGGGAGACCAGGCAGCCCAGGCAACCGGGGTTGGTGCGGTTGAGCCGGGTATTATTGCCCTGACGTTAGGTACATCTGGCGTTGTATTTGCGCCAACCGAATCCGCATTGATCGAAACTCAAGGCCGTTTACACGCTTTCTGCCATGCCTTGCCCGATCGTTGGCATTTCATGGGCGTCATGCTCAGTGCTGCGGGAAGCCTGCAGTGGTACCGGGATACGATCGCCCCAGAGATGAGTTTTGAGGCGCTGGTAGACGAAGCTCGTCAAATCGCTCCCGGAAGTGAGGGCTTATTATTCCTGCCCTACCTGACTGGTGAACGCACGCCGTACCCAGATCCATACGCACGGGGAGCCTGGGTAGGTTTGACAGTTCGTCACCAGCGAGCGCACATGACCCGCGCAATCCTGGAAGGCGTTGCATTTGGATTAAAGGACGGTTTCGAATTAATCCGCGAGGCTGGTCTTGGTGCGGTTGACCAGGTGCGGGTCTCTGGTGGAGGTGCCAAGAGCCAGCTGTGGCAGCAAATCTTGGCCGACACCTTGGGCGTGGAGTTAGTCACGGTCAATACCACGGAAGGAGCAGCTTTTGGTGCGGCTCTGCTGGCAGGTGTCGGCGCTGGTCTGTACAGCGATGTACCTGAAGCTTGCGAGCAAATGATCGAGTTGACGGGTAGTACACCGCCATCCAGTGCAATGGATGCTTACCAGGATTATTACCCCCAATACCGGGCTCTCTATCCTGCGCTGGCCGATCAATTTAAGGTTTTAGCAGAAATAACCGCGGCTCAATCCTCCGGGAGTCGATCTAAATGATGACTATGCAAAATCCCATTGTCTGTCTGGGGATCCTGGTAGCTGATGTGATCGGCAGACCCCTGCAGGCTATCCCAGCTCCGGGAAGTCTGGTTCTGGTGGATGAAATGAGCCTGCATTGTGGAGGCTGCGCAGCGAATGCAGCTACGGCCCTGGCAAACTTGGGATTACCCGTAAATGTGATTGGAAAAGTCGGAGTCGATCCGTTTGGTGATTACGTAATCCATGTTTTGCAGGAGCGCAGCATTGGAACTCGCGGTGTGAAACGTGATCCAGGTGTAGGAACATCCGCTACGATGGTGATGGTGGATCCAGATGGGGAGCGCCGTTTCGTTCATTACATTGGCGCAAACGCAGCATTAACCATTGAGGATGTTGATACAGAACTGGTATCAAAGGCAGCGATTCTCCACATTGGGGGCAGCCTGGTCATGCCAGGTATTGATGGCGAACCGACCGCGAGATTATTACAGCAAGCACGTAAGGCTGGGGTGATCACTTTTCTAGATACAGTTTGGGATGATACCGGTCGTTGGATGACACTGCTCGAGCCCAGCTTGCCGAATATCGATTATTTCATACCCAGCTTGCCAGAAGCACAGGAGATTACTGGCTATAAAGAACCAGAGCGGGTTGCCCGGGATTTGATCGACCATGGGGTTGGGACGGTTGCCCTAAAAATGGGCGCCGATGGATGCCTGGTGATGTCTGGTGATTATAAAACGCTTCGTTTACCCGCTCATGATGTTGAGGTCGTTGATGCAACCGGTGCGGGTGACGCATTCGCAGCGGGATTCATTACCGGTGTCTGGCAGGAATGGTCTTTAGAAAAAACTGCCCGCTTCGCCTCTGCAGTGGGTGCAATGTGTGTCACTGGCGTAGGTGCTGCAGGTTGTGTTGGCAGCCTCGCTGAAACGCTGCACTTCATGGAGACCAAACCGCTGAGGAACTGACCTGGCAGCGGCAGAAATAATATTAAGGTTCGACCAGGAAGCAGTAAGGAGAACTTAATGGAGAAATTCGGCTACCAATTTTCGTTTGGTCCGTGGAATATTCACGAAGGGGCTGATCCGTTTGGGCCTGAGGTGCGGGCCTCACGTACATTTGATCAAAAGCTGGAGACCTATAAAGCTCTGGGTTTTGATGCTGTTCAGTTTCATGACGATGATGCTGTTCCAGATCTTGACCAGCTATCTGCGGCTCAAATTCGCCAGGAAGCGCAGTTGATGCAAAAGAAATTAAATGAACACGGGTTGAAAGCGGAGTTTGTAGCTCCCCGTCTATGGGAGCATCCCAATACGATAGATGGCGCATTTACAGCGAATGATCCTCGAGCGCGGCAGTACGCATTGGATAGGGTAAAAAAGACGGTGGATATTGGTCGCGAATTGGATACCAACCTGATGGTGTTGTGGTTGGCACGCGACGGAACCTATATCCGGGAAGCGAAGGACGCAGTACGCGCTACGCACCAGCTCCTGGAAGCATTAGATCAGCTGCTGGCATATGAGCCGGAATTAAAGATCGCCGTTGAACCGAAACCGAATGAACCCATGGATTTGGCATACATTCCGACCATAGGTCATGCATTAGCGCTGGGTTTCCAAACCAGCGCACCTGACCGGGTTGGCGCACTGGTCGAGAGCGCCCACGCAATACTTGCCGGTCTCGATCCTTCCGACGAAATGGCGTTTGCCCTGGCATTCGATAAGCTGTTCAGCGTCCATTTGAATGATCAAAATGGGCTTAAGTTTGACCAGGATCGCACTTTCGGTGCGGTCGACCTGCGCCGGGCT
>JALHTN010000378.1 GCA_022865865.1 Anaerolineales bacterium | reverse complement strand
TGGGGTATCACTGCTTTTCTGTGCAGCTACATCCCCACCCTCGGATTCTGGTTAGCCGCCATTCCACCCACAATCATGGCCTTACTTGAATTCGGTCCCGTGCAGGCTCTGGTCGTTTTTCTGTGTGTGGTGCTGATTAACGGATTTGCTGAAAATGTGATCAAACCCAAATACATGGGAGAAGGGATTGACCTATCTCCACTGATGGTGGTCTTCTCGGTGATCTTCTGGGCTGCTGTCCTGGGACCTATGGGAGCAATCCTGGGGGTGCCGGTGAGCCTGCTGTTCAAGGAATTGATTTTTGAAGCGGATGACCAGAATCGCTGGATCGCAAAATTAATGAGCGCCGCCAAGCCTGAAACTCCAGAGGGAGAAGCTTAGCCTAGAGCGCTGAATTGAAAAGGAGCTTAGGAATACTAATACCCGTATGGATGATGCTTGAGGAGTGAGTTAGTGAGCCGCAAATACCCGTTTAGAAACCTGGTATTCAAAGGGGGAGGTATTAAGGCCTTTGCTTATATCGGTGCCATGCAAGCATTTGAAGAGCACAAGGTGCTGTCCAAGATCGATCGTGTGGCAGGCAATTCGGCCGGTTCCCTGATGGCGACCCTGGTCAGCTTCAGGAAGGATGCCCAGGATACCAGCATAATCATCGCAACATTGGATTTTTCGAAAGTAGCCTCAATGGGAGCGGACGAAGGGTCACAATCAGACTCCTCGATCCCCCAGGTCATCAAGAGGAGGGAACAAAAAATTAAGGGTGGGATGAATGCCATCAGCCGGCTTTACCAGAATTACGGGTTGTTTTCAAGCGATTTTTTGCAGAACTGGCTCCAGGAAGTGATCGCGCAGGAATGTCATGGGAATGGCAAGGCTAGCTTTGCGGATTTCAGAAAGTTTGGATTCCGGGATGTGCATATTGTGGCGACCAATGTCTCCACCCATCAGGTGACCGAATTTTCCGCAGCTACGACTCCTGATATCCCCGTTGCAGAGGCGGCGATCGCCTCCAGCTCAATCCCTTTTTTCTATGAGCCGCGGCAATTTAAGAGCGAATTAATTAATCCGAGTGATTATTTTGTTGACGGGGGTGTGCTGACCAACTACCCCATTCATCTTTTTGATCATCCCAAGTATGAAAAAGGGAACCGCCATTTCGATCAGGGGGTTAATTGGGAGACCCTGGGCTGCCGGCTCTTCACCCCAGAAGAATGCAAAGAAGAGATTGAACCCATCACCAATTTACCCAGCTTTGTAAAAAACCTGGTGGAAACCTTATCCATTACCGAAGATATCACCTTTACGAACACTTTAATCGACCAACTGCGCACGATTGACATCAGCAATTGCTGTGTAGGTACCAAGGATTTCAGCGTCCGGCCAGGTACCGAAAAATACGATGAATTGGTAGCGGCAGGATGGAGTGCTACAAATGAATTCCTGGAAGGCTACCAATCTCCAAAGGACAGGCTGTCCGGGATACGGGAAAGATTTCGGGAATATTTTGGGAAGTGATCGGGCGGTTTCATGCTGATCCAATAGTCAATAAAATTCTCGATCAGCCATGCAGCTGTTCCCACTCAGCCAGCAGCGCATTTAGCTCATTCTGAGTTTGAACGTAATCTTCGCCCAGCTCCTGGACTAAATCGCTTTCTGCGGGGGGATTCTCGAGCTGCAAGGTCAGTGCGGCCAGCTGCGTCTCTAAACCCGCGATCTGGTTTTCGATCTCCAGGAGACGGAATTTACGCCTGCTC
>JALHTN010000377.1 GCA_022865865.1 Anaerolineales bacterium | reverse complement strand
CTGGCACGCGAAGTGCTGGCAATAAAAGAGAAGCACGGTTGGGATGCCGAAGTATTTGGTATACCCGTTCTGCTGCACAACAGGCCCGAAAAAATCCCCCCCGCGGTACTCGCTCGCATTCAACAGCTGAAAGATCAGTATGCTCGCTTGATCGTGATTTATGGTGATTGCGGCACCTCGGGATCGCTGGATCAGGTCTTGCTTGAGCAAGGAGTGCAGCGCGTCGCCGGCCCACATTGCTACGAGATGTACGCGGATGGCTCATTCAACGATCTGATGAAGCAGCAGCCCGGCACATTCTTCTTGACCGATTATTTGGTGGGATCATTCGATCACCTGGTTCTGGAAGGATTGGGTATTGATCGCAATCCGCAGCTGCGTGATGAATACTTTGGAAATTACACCCGGGTGGTTTACCTTGCCCAAAGAAATGATCCTGCGCTCAAAGTTAAAGCCCATTGGGCTGCCGACCAGATTGGTCTGCCGTTAGAAATTAGGCACACTGGATACGGCTTGTTGGAGCAGCGTTTAATCGCTCTAATGGATGGATGAACAACTCTTTCAAGAATTTTCATTGAATATCAATGCCAATCGTTCTTATTAACGGTCAATGCAAACTATATTTAAGTATCTACCTGAAGGTAAATCCCAACAAAAAGCCCTCCCGTCGAAACATTACCAATGCGCTTTTTACAAAATTATCCAAATTTACTCGTAACCGCATACCATGGGGTCGAATGGATGCTGAAACCTTTTCATCGCTGGATGGTGCCAGGCGGATTGGCTGAACGCCTTTTTATTCCCCTGGAAATAATCAGCAAAGGACCGGTTTTCGACTGCCGCATGTGCGGGCAATGCATCCTGCACAGCACTGGCATGACCTGTCCAATGACCTGCCCAAAGACCCTGCGAAATGGACCTTGCGGTGGCGTCAGAACCGACGGAAAATGTGAAATCAAACCTGAAATGAACTGTATATGGGTTGAAGCCTGGGAACGCTCCGCGAGATTGAATGATTACCAGCAGGATATCATGATCATCCAGGGTCCTGTCAACCACCAGCGTAAAGGCAGTTCCGCCTGGATTAACGACCTTAACGCCGAGATTCAGGTCCACCCTGAAGGTTGGCAGCCATGATCTCCGGTTCCAGGTTAGAGCGTGTACTTGCATCGGGCAGGTTTGCAGTTACCGCGGAGCTTAACCCACCAGACAGCGCTGACCCATCTGCTGTCTATGATCGGGCGCTGGTCCTGGCTGAAGTTTGTGATGGGATTAATGCCACCGATGCCTCCGGAGCCAACGTGCACATGTCCAGCGTGGGTATCTGCGCCCTGCTCACCCGGGCGGGTTATGAACCAATTATGCAGGTCTCCTGTCGCGACCGCAACCGGATCGCCATCCAGGGTGATCTGCTCGGTGCGGCTGCCATGGGTGTCCGCAATGTGCTCTGTTTATCGGGTGATGGCGTCCAGACCGGCGACCAACCTGGTGCAAAACCTGTGTTCGACCTGGACTCAATCAGCCTGCTGCGCACAGCTCGCACCCTGCGTGATGAGGGTCATTTCCTCAGCGGTCGAAAATTGGATGTCAAACCCAGGTTGTTTCTGGGTGCGGCCGCCAACCCCTTCGTGCCGCCCTACGATTACCGCCCTCAGCGGTTGGCGAAAAAGGTGGCTGCCGGCGCTGATTTCATCCAGACTCAATACTGC
Source organism: Anaerolineales bacterium (assembly GCA_022865865.1). The sequence continues at coordinate 353 of JALHTN010000377.1, read as the reverse complement.
TATGATGTGCCCCGGCTGAAGAAGTTCATGGCTGCTGTATGCCAGGAAGGACTCAACGACCAGGTGCATATCCTGGTTGGGGTGGGTCCCTTGCGTTCAGCAAAGGCTGCGGAATGGATGCGCACATTTGTACCGGGTGTGGTCATCCCCGACTCGATCATCGCACGGTTGAAAGGTGCCGGAAAAGGCAAACAGCAAGCCGAGGGGAAAAAGATCTGCGTCGAGATCATTCAGCAGGTGCGCGAGATCGCAGGTGTGTGCGGGGTACATGTGATGGCCTACCGCCAGGAAGAGCTAGTCGCCGAAATCATTGAAGAAGCCGGATTATTACCACGGCGCTGGCAGTACGGCCG
>JALHTN010000376.1 GCA_022865865.1 Anaerolineales bacterium | reverse complement strand
GCTGGGTGAACAAGGTTGGGAGATGGTTGGCTGTGGATCGGTGTTTGCTTCCGGGCATTTCTTATATTTCAAAAGACCGGTTGACTAAACGATTCCATCCTTCCATTTGCAGGATTCATTGTGATTGCCAGGGTTATCCGGTTAAAATCAGATCTTTGGCAGCTGGAGTACAGGTTGTACAGATTTGATAAAAACAATAACGAGTTTATGCTGCCGAGTGATGAAAAATTCAGCGCGTTATTATGGTAAGGAATCCGTATCTACCCCATTTAAAAAACCCCGTGGTGGGGTAAAAAAGTTATTTGCTAAATAATAAAAGCCACCGAAGGGATTCGAACCCTTGACCCGTCGCTTACGAAGCGACTGCTCTGCCGACTGAGCTACGGTGGCGTTTTGGTATCCGGCGAAAATTATACAGGGTAAACCTAGTAATGGCAAGGAAATGAGGTTACATTGAGGATCGCGATGCTTTCATACCATACCTGCCCGTTGGCGACCCTGGGCGGGAAGGATACGGGTGGGATGAATGTATATGTGCGTGATCTTACCCGTACCTTGGGTACAATTGGGGTGCATGTGGATGTGTTCACCCGTTCTCAGGATGAACACGTACCTCATGTCCTACATGACCTGGGCTATGGCAACCGGGTCGTGCATGTAAAAGCAGGTCGGGAAGTACCGCTGCCCAAGGAAGAATTACTCTCCTATATCCCGGAATTCACCACTGGAATCGAAGAGTTCACCAGTTCGAAAAACCTGGAGTATGACCTGATCCACAGCCATTACTGGATGTCCGGGATCGCAGGTTTGGAACTTAAGCGGCAGTGGCATTTACCGATGATCCAGATGTTCCATACGCTGGGCGTAATGAAGCAGCGCGTTGCCCGTCCGGAGGAAGAATTAGATGGGGATTACCGGTTAATCGGGGAGAAACGGATCCTTCAAGAAGCCGATCGCATTATCGCCGCCACACCGGCTGAGATGGCTCAAATCCAATGGTTGTACCAGGCTGATGTGAATAAGATCAACATCATCCCTCCTGGGGTTGATCTGAGTCGTTTTTATCCCATTCCGGTTGATGAAGCCAAAGAAGTGATCGGGATCCCACCTTGCGACCAGGTCTTATTGTATGTAGGTCGAATCGAACCCCTGAAAGGCATCGATACTCTGATCGAAGCGATTGCATACATGCGCAACAATGGGGATTTTGAAGATCTTTCATTCTGCCTGGCGGTCATTGGTGGGGAACCCGATTCGATGCCAGCCGACCTGAGCGTTGAAATGGCGCGGTTGAAAGACCTGTGCCATGTGCATGGTTTGGATGACCTGGTCACATTTCTCGGGAAACAGGATCAGGACTCTTTGCCGTATTACTATTCTGCTGCGGAAGCGGTGGTCGTCCCATCGCATTACGAATCTTTTGGGATGGTCGCCCTGGAGGCAATGGCCTGTGGAACGCCGGTGGTTGCATCCCAGGTGGGGGGGTTAGCTTACCTGGTTCAGGATGGCATCACCGGTTACACGGTTCCATCCAGTGATGTTGAAGCGCTGGCTGGACGCTTAGGTGAGCTGATCAGAAATAAATCACTGCGCGATCAATTAGGAGCACAGGCTGCTGCTGTCGCTCAAGAATTCAGCTGGGATATAATCGCCAAACAGATCAGGGATCAATACCAGGAAGTTATCTCGAAACAACTCACTTTCAGCGATTGACAGTTAATAGGTGATAGATTAAAATAATAGTAGTTCGTATCCGGATTACTATTATTTGCTATGGAATTATTATCTGATTTAGTCGCGCTGGGTCTAACTGAGTACGAGGGAAAAATCTACCTGGCGTTGTTAAAAGAGAGTCCTGCGAATGGTTACCAGCTCAGTAAAAGAACTGGTGTGCCGCGCTCCATGGTGTATGAAGCCTTAGGTCGTCTGCATTCCCGTGGGGCGATCTTAAAATCTGGAGATGAGCGCACGACTATCTACCGGCCTCTGCCTCCAGAAGAGCTGCTGGAAAGGTATGACCGCCAGCACCGGCAATTGATCAGCAACCTGCATGATAAATTAACCACCATATATGCTTCCCAGCAAGAAGAAGCCTTGTGGTCGATCAGCGGACCGGAGGCAATATATTCGTATGCCTCCCAGATGATTCAAAGAGGAGAAACCGAGATTTATTTAGTCATGGGGGATGATGCACTCGAGCGGTTGAGAAAAGACATCTTGGTCATTTGCGATACAGGAGTGAGAGTAGGTGCATTGCTTACCGGGGGAGGGGAATTAGAATGCGACCAGGTCTCCCACCACCCACCAGCTGAAAGTGAAATACAAGGCTTGGAGAATATGCTGATTGTTGTGGTCGATGG
>JALHTN010000375.1 GCA_022865865.1 Anaerolineales bacterium | reverse complement strand
TGGGATTCCTGGATCCTCGTAATTATCGCTCATGCAGTGCCGTGGTCATCAGCGGTTAGCTGGTTGGTTGTTCAGCCTCTGCGGGTCCCTTCATGCGCTTGCCCAATTCGCCAGCTACCGGCATGAGGACTACCAGACTGATGATGGCGATCACAAGCACGTAGGTGATCACATCGGAGCTGAAATTCTGACCTGCGACCACCAGTGCGGCGGAAATGTTGCGCTGAGCGGTACCCAGTCCCAAAACGTTCTTATTGCCGCGATCAGAACCACCCAACAGGTAACCGATAATGAGCGAAATCAGGATGAAGATGATCCCGGCCAGAATTCCGAAGGTACCAACCAGGGCGATCATACTGCTGAAATTTAAGACCAGACCCAGCACAACCAGCGTCAACAAGGCGATGTTGGAAGCCATACCGAAGGTGGGCTGGATCTTGGCGGCCGATTCCTCGTAACGGGCTTTGATGAATAGCCCTACCGCCAGGGGGATCAGCATCATGATAATTAAAGATTTGGCGATATCCCAGGGACTGACCTGCACATCACCGAGCAGTAAAGGCAGCACCAGGGGCAGGTAGATGATAGTGACTACCATGAGCAGCACCATCAAACCAACCGAGAAAGCAACATTTCCTTTTGCACTGTCCACCAGTTTGGGCAGAAATGGTGCGCCCGCGGCGGTCGAGAGCAGGATCAAGCCAGTACGCAGTGAATCGTCGAGATTAAAAATTAATGCAAGTACGTAAGCCAGAATGGGTACCAGTACAAAATTAGCCACCAAAGCCAGGATTACCATGCGGGTATTCTTGAGCGGAGCGATGATCTGCTTCATGGTCAGGCTTAAACCCAAACTAAACATGCTGGCGATCACGAAGACCAGCACCGCTAACTGCGCTAAAGTTTCTAAAATTTCATTCATCAGATTCTCCTTTTATTGTTATATAACACGCTGGACCACCATTGGTTCCCAATTGTATCTAGGATTTGTTACTTGGGCTAGTATACGTACAGCGCTATTCTGGATGCGGAGTTGGTGTGCAGGCAAGCAGCTGGATTCTTTACTCCTCCAGCTTGAAACCATCCAAATCGAGATCTCCTTTTTGGAAGAGGAAGTTAAAATAGAGGATATAGGCGCTGATTATCAGCACCCAGGCTGGAAATGTCAATATTACCCAGCGAGAAAACCCGACACTTATCAAGAGAATTACAGCCAGCGCATAAGTAATTATGGCCAACCAGCGCGGCATAATCTGGGTACACACCCATCACGAAATGAGACAGCAGATCGAGATTACGAAATGGTTATCCAACAGGTTAAAGTGCGGCAAATTTTTCCACGGCTAGGTCAGTTTTCTATAACTGCCCTACTCATAGTGATCAACGAAACTGGATTGAGCCATTTGGGTATTGCTACTTGTAACCTCTCATGGTTTCAGGAGAAATGGACCTGAGGTTAATCTTTTCATTCACCTCGTTGAACCAGAAGGGAGCATGTGAATTGAGCATCTAGTGGTTTACCAATGGCCAGCAAACTGTTTATATAATTTATAGAGAAAAGGTGAGTGGTAAACGAACTGTGAACTGGCTGCCTTGACCGAGTTCACTGGTCAATTCCAGTTTCCCCCCATGCGCTTCAACGATATCGCGGGCAATGGTCAAACCCAGGCCGAGTCCTTGCGGGAAACGGCGCA
>JALHTN010000374.1 GCA_022865865.1 Anaerolineales bacterium | reverse complement strand
TGAGCGATATCATCACCCTCATCCCGGTGGCTGCTCGCCTTAGAGACACCAGTAAAATTAAACATTATTATATTGGCCGGGGACAGGTTTCAAACTGGATAACTCCAGGTGGAGGAATGGTGCTTCTGCCTATTCAGGATGCGGTAATGGATATTATGAGACAGGCTTTGAACAGCCCCCAATGACATTACTAACCGTAGAACAATCGAATTCTGCTATGAAAACCCTTCAGGGAAAAGGTTATTTTATCTGGAAAATACCGAGCTGTGAGAATGGCGATCCACAGATGATTGCGGATTTGGCGCACCAGGCACAATTGACACACGTGCTGATCAAAATCGCTGACGGGGTGAATTCCTACAATATATATGAGGGAGTAGACCTGGTGCCACCGGTTGCCCGGAAACTGCGGGAATTCGGAATCCAGGTTTGGGGTTGGCATTATGTACGCGGAGATAATCCTCTGGGAGAAGCGCACAAGGCAATTGACCGGGTAGCGACCCTGCAGCTCGATGGATATGTCATCGATGCTGAGGGACCCTACAAGGAACGCGGCAAAGCCGCTGCCGCCAAGAAGTTCATGGACCGTGTTCGGAAAGGATTACCCAATAAACCCATTGCACTGAGTTCCTATCGCTTCCCATCCTACCACCCACAGCTGCCCTGGCGAGAGTTTCTCGAGCAATGTGACTTCAACATGCCGCAAGTGTATTGGATGTTCTCCAAAAATGCCGGTGAGCAGCTTTCTCGCTGCGTGCGTGAATTCCAATCCCTGACCCCCTACCGCCCGATCATTCCCACGGGCGCGGCTTTCAAAGAACATGGTTGGAAACCAGACCCTGCAGAGATTGAGGATTTCCTTGAAACTGCACAAAGGCTGAACCTGCCTGCTGCGAATCTTTATAGTTGGGATTCCTGCCGGGCGAATCTGCCTGAGATTTGGAAAACCAGTGCGAATTTTGATTGGTTCCCACAAACCAAACCCGGTGACATCACCGAGCAATATATTGAGGCTCTCAACAACCGCGACCTGGATCAAATCATCGACTTGTACAACACCAATGCGGTTCACATCACTGCCGCCCGGTCTGTCCAGGGCTTCGAGGATATGCGCATCTGGTACGAAGCCCTTTTATTCAGCCTTTTACCCAATGCAAAATTTCTCCATACCGGATTTTTAGGCAGTGGAAACTCACGTCATTTAACCTGGACGGCAACCTCAGACATGGGTCCGGTTCACAATGGCAATGACACCTTTGGACTGTACAAAGGAAAGATCACTTACCATTATTCTTTCTTTTCGCTTACCCGCCCAGAACCTGATTAAACTTAATTCTTCTTTGTACTCGTGCGAGCACTTGGTTTGCGAGTGCTTTTATTCTTTGATATTGGTGAAGTTGGTTTCGCAGCCGGTCTGGGAAATTCACGTGGCAAGATCAATCCAGTCACCCGATCGCCAGGCTTAATGTCAACAATCTTCCGTCCCCGAGCAGTACGTCCCTGCTGAGGAGTATCATCAATGCGAATGAATTTGGGTGCCATCTTGGCAAAATCCAGTGTCACACGCCGGGTTCCTTTTCCTGCCGCAACCCCTGCAACTTGCACATCTTCCGGCAGCTTCCAGGCGATCACACCTTGACCATGACGTCCCTGGCGGGGGAACTGCTTGGGATTCAATCGTTTTGCGGTCCCATCGGTTGCCACCATGAGGATATCACCTTGTGGAGGAATCAGTGTCGCACCCACTAAATAATCTCCATCTTGCAGTTTAACCCCCATCACACCAGCGGAAACCAAACCCATCCCCCGCACTTCACCCTCAGAAAAGCGAATCGCCATCCCATTTGCGGATACCAATAAAATTTCGTTATTGCCATTCGTCAGGTGATACCAGCCCAGTTCATCACCTTCATTAACTTTCACCATCTTGAATGACTGTGCAGTTGGTCCAGGGATCTCGCTCAAAGGGGATTTCTTAACCATACCCTGGTAGGTGGTGGTAAAAAGGTACAAATCGTTATCTCGTTCTTCCCTGGGTGGAAGAGTGAACGCAGCTACCAATTCATGTTGGCTGGATAGAGGCGATATTTTGTGAAAAGGCACACCTCCACTGGGTTTGTCAGCGCTTGGTAGGACATGCATCGGGATTGCAGCTGCCTCACCATTTCCAGCGACCAGGTAAAGGGTATCGCGGGTTTTTGCCTTGACAAGGATTTGGGCGACATCACGTCCGCTCAACCTGGGTTGGTTGTCCTCCATGGTGCGAGAAATTAATCCTATAGGTGATACCATCACCCAAACCGACTCATCGGGAACCAGGTCAGTTGCCGTCAGCATGGAAGCTTTCGTTTCACCATGCTCCAGGTGAACAACCTGGGTTCGCCGGTTGTCACCAAAGGTTTCCTTGATAAAGTTTAATTCCTCACTCACTATCTGGCGTATTTTGTGCGGCGATTTCAGCAGCGCTTCCAAGTCCTTAATTTGCCTGCTCACCTCCCGATATTCTTGATCGATCTTCTTCCTCTCCAAACCCGCCAGCCTTCTCAGCGGCATATCCAGGATCGCGGTTGCCTGGATCTCGGACAGCTTGAAACGTCTCATCAATTTTTGCTTGGCTACATCCGCATCGGAAGCCTGACGGATCAGGTTAATCACAGCCTCGATGTTATTCAGCGCAATGCGTAATCCTTCGAGGATATGTGCTCTGCGACGGGCGCGCTCCAGATCGTATTCGCTGCGCTTTTTGACGATTGTCTGGCGATGTTCCAGATAAACCCGCAGCGCCTGCTTCAATGTCAGCATGCGTGGTTCGCCATCCACAAGTGCCAGCATGATGAAGCTGAAGGTATTCCTCATCTGGGTGCTCTTATAGAGTGTCTTCAGTACTTCCTCGGGGTCAGCAGTTTTCGTCAGCTCGATCACGATGCGCATGCCCTGGCGATCTGATTCATCCCTGAGATCAGCGATACCCTCTAGCTTCTCCTCGCGAGCTAAGTTGGCAATGCGCTCGATCAGCGTGGACTTGTTCGTCATATAAGGCAGTTCGGTGACAATGATCCGGTTGCGCCCCCGGTTCATCTCCTCCAGGTGAGCCCGTGCTTGTACAGTCACTTTTCCTCTCCCGGTCCCATAGGCGCTTTCCAGCGTATCTCCGTCGGTCTCCTGAATGATCATGCCGCCTGTTGGAAAATCAGGACCCTTAATAAAGGTCATCAAATCTTCAACCGAGATGTCATCCAGCTTCTCCCATTTTTGCAGCAAAAATGTGAGTGCATCAATTACCTCTCCCAGATTGTGAGGAGGAATGCTGGTTGCCATACCCACCGCGATCCCTGTGGCACCATTCACCAGTAAATTGGGTACCGCGGCTGGCAGCACATTGGGTTCAGTCAAGGTGCCATCGAAGTTCTCAACGAAATTTACCGTATCCTTCTCGATGTCAGATAACATATGGGATGCGAGTTCTGTTAAACGGGCTTCGGTGTAGCGCATCGCCGCCGGAGAGTCACCATCCATGCTTCCAAAATTTCCCTGCCCATCCACCAGCAGAGCTCGCATCGAGAAATCCTGTGCCATGCGCGCCATTGCATCGTAAACTGCCATATCGCCATGTGGGTGGTACTTTCCCAGCACCTCACCCACGATGCGGGCTGACTTCTTGTGAGAAGAATTGGGGGTTATGTTCATGTCGTGCATCGCGTACAGAATCCGGCGATGGACAGGCTTCAACCCATCGCGGGCGTCCGGGAGTGCCCGTGCCACGATCACGCTCATCGCGTAATCCAGGTAAGCTTGCTGCATCTCGTCATCGATATCGATCTTGTGGACCAAACCGATTTCCATGTTCTACTCCTGCTATAAGATATATTCAGCGGATGTCATTCAACCGCTGGTTATGGTTTTAGAATATATGTGCTGAATCCTATCTTAAGGGTAAATGGTCAAAACGTCAACCAGAAAATGCCTTCAATTTGGTTCTCGTGTCAAATAAAACTTTTTTTGACCTCATTATATTTATCCAGTGCATAAAAATTCCCCGGGCGATTGACCTGGGGAATTGATAGAACACTTGAATTATTCTTTATGATCAAAAAGGCT
>JALHTN010000373.1 GCA_022865865.1 Anaerolineales bacterium | reverse complement strand
CCCTTTTCGTTGAAGCGCACCTGGCAGATCCCGCGCCGGCCCTCCCTGATCAGACATCGGTGTCCGCAGGCATTACAGACCACTGCATCCCTGCTCATCGGCTCATACAGTTCACCTTCTACCGTTAATTTATCCAGGGTTTGTGCCAGATTTGTCATAACATTCACTCCGGTACATATACATGGTGACGTGTCTCATGGAGGTAATCGATTGAAGAAGCACCCATATCAATCTCCAAGTGATAACTCAATTATAATCTCAGTATGAAAAGTGTCGCAATTCAGGCGGGTGGGGAATCACGCAGGATGGGCCAGGATAAAGCGCTGCTCCCATTTCTAGGGACAACACTGGTTGAGCGTGTCATCAGCCGCGTTGCACCATTGGGAGATGAATTATTGATCACCACCAACAACCCGCAGGAGTACCTTGATTTCAAGTTTCCGCTTTTTCGGGATTTGCTTCCAGGAAAGGGTGCACTGGGGGGTTTGTATACTGCGCTGAGTGTTGCTCGCTTCCCCATTGTGATAGTCGTAGCTTGTGATATGCCATTTGTCAACACTGATATTTTGGCGCAGGCAATTGAAAAGCTGCAAGCGAATGATGTAGACGTTGTGATCCCCCAAACTGAGAAAGGTTATGAGCCTTTTCATGCAGTATATCGCCGGGAAAGCTGCTTGTCTGCCGTTCAAAGTGCATTACAGTCTGGTGAAAAGCGATTAATTTCCTGGTTCCCCAAGGTCAAAGTCACGCCTATTACTGAGTCAGAACTGGACCAGTATGACCCTCAGCGGATAGCTTTCAGGAACTTGAATACCAGAGAAGACTTTCTGAATGCAGAAGTATTGGCCCAGGAATTGGATCAATAAGCTGGATCATATCTTCCCCAATTGATGAACCCGCAGGTAAATCCAGAGCAGATTTTGGTTTTGGGAAAGTATTTACCGCACCAGTAAAACTGGGCAGGGTGCTGCAGAAACCACCTTGTGACTTTGACTGCCAAGCAGCAAGCTTTTAATGCCTCCACGGCCTCGAGTTCCCAAGATAACGAGATCGATATCATTAATCTCAATTACGCGCAGGATCGTCTCAGCTGGATCGCCGCTTAAAATTTCAGCTTCACAATTGCCCGGTATTTCACCGATCTCCTGAGTGGCTTCAGCGATTACCTTCTCCGCTTTTTCTGTCCGTTCCGCGATTGCATGCGATAAATTTGGTTCTCCCAGGTAGCTGGGTAGTTCTTCATATGCTGTGATCACCTGCAGTGTGCCACCGGACAAACGTGCCAGATTTCCGGCCAGTTTTGCAGCCTTCAACGAATGATCCGAACCATCTACTGCCAGTAATATCTTATTGAACATTGGAAACCTCCTCTATGGGTATTGAATTTATAATCTTACAATGTTGATTATTGACCAGGTTGTTCAATCTATTCCCGGCGCAGCAAACTCCAGTTCGCACCCCGAGCAATTGAAAGCGCTGTATAAATCGAAAAGGTGATTTGCCAGGAAAGACTGCACCATTAATGAACATGATCGCTATATTACATCCTGTTTGCAAAAAACCCGCTATGCAATGCTTGCTGCGTCTTTCTTTGACGTTCAACCACGAGTCGCTTTATTTAATATGGATGTAGAAACCCTAACAGATATGTTTCCTGGATAGTGAGCTGGTTTTTATTGGAGAAATTACGATCCGGGATAATCTTGAACTGAGTAGGTGTACCCATCCGAAATGTGGCTGGTAGCAGCCAGGTGACGTTTTATGTACTGCCCACAGTTGCTGCCGATCAGATTCTCTTCAACCTCTCCTATACTTACTATCACCTGATATCCAGCATTTTTAAGTGTTTCAACAATCTCGTAGCCATGATCCGCAATGCTTGGATCAATGTAAGATGAGAGTTGATTTTCCATCGCCTGGTAAGTTGGATTGAGGGGGGTTATCTTGATTAAAAACTTATCTGGATCGAAGTTTTTCAATAGTACGGCCGGATCGACAGGCATATCTTGAGCTAAAGCAAAATTTAAGGTGATCTTGCGATCCCCTGGACTGTAGAATCGTTCGCCGTATGCTTTCATCTTTGCGAAACTCCATTTCTTAACCGGGATGATTTGATCGCGTAGATCTTCATCTGTCGTATGAATGGAGAATTGAAACTGAAAGTATCCGTTGGAATAACGATTAAATTTAATCTCCATCAGCCGTTCTAAGAAATCATCACAACCTTTTGGGGCAACTGTGGAAATTGAAGGCATTAATCCGGGGGCTTTGTAAAGCTCAGGAAGTTCGTCTAACACATCTAATACTTGTGGATTTAATGTCGGTTCACCCATCCGCGCGAATTGGATTTTGAATTGTTTCGCTGGAATTATGCCATCAGGATAGTGTTTTCTGACTAAAAAATCGATTTGAGCGAGGATTTGATCTTTTGTTGGTTTACCCTGATAGTGACCTCCAGCATCACACATCGAGCATCCAATTGGGCAGCCAAACATGGTAGAAACCAGCAGCACCCATTTATCCTCGCGGGGAATGGGTGGTTGGATGGATTCAACACATTCGATCAATCTATTCTCCCCCATATCAACTACATAAACCATGGCCACATCTTCTCTACCAGTAGAAGCAATAACTTTCACTAATCTTTCTCCTTGAAATGCTTATAAATTTTCATCGCTGTTAATATACCATCTCCGACAGCGATCGCGGTTTGGCGGTATAAACCGTTGACCACATCGCCGACATAATAAAGTTCACCTGAACTCTCCAATTGTATGGCTTTTTTGGCAAACTGACCAGATATGAAATCAAGATTCGGGTCACGTCCAAGCGCGCCAATTAGATAATCCACCTCGAAGGTGTCGGAACCGTTTGTAGTTTTGCATTCCAGCGATATCCTCGCGCCAGGTGCTGCAGAAATCTTGGAAATGTTAGTTTCTGGATGGTATTGGATGCGCGGAATTAATTGTGCTCGTTCCCATAACAATGGTAAGCAGCTGAACTCTTTTCCACGATTGAGGATCCAGATATCGTTATCCCGTCCCAAATTTAGCGCGTAATCGAAGGCCGCGTCTCCCGCACCGACGATGGCAATCTGTTTGCCTCTCACATCCAGCAGCGGGTAAACCTCGTAAAAAACCTGGTTTTGGATCTCAATTGGGAGATCGAAATCCTTGAACGAGCGCGGTTTCGTTCCAGATGCAACGACTGCAATCTGGGAGCGGAGGATTTGTTGTGCAATCGAAAACTGGAATTGATTATTTATGTAATCAAGATTCTCCAGGCGTGCTTTTCTGATATTTAAACTATAAGTTTGAACTTGTTCCTTAAATAAGTCCACCAGCTGGGGTCCGCTGATGCCACCAGGGAAACCAGGATAATTTTCAACCAGATTAGCGTTGTGCAGCAATCCCCCAACCCGCTCTTGTTCAATTAATAAGGGCTGGATCCCATAGCGTTCAAGCTGCAGGGCTGTCGCCAATCCACCCGGACCGGCTCCGATGATGATCACTTTTTCTCTATTCACAATATTTATGTCTCTGAGAGCTTTTCAAGGGCGGCTTGAATTTCAGCTGCCATTACGGGTGTGGCAAAACCATGGGCGAGATTCAGTAATGCAGCCAGGTGGTGGTCTTTATTGTAGGTCGCGGTACCATCGATGATGAAAAAAACCTCGAAACCGCGCACAAAAGCGGAGCGAGCAGTGGTTTCACAGCAGAGATGTGTCATTACACCAGTCACCACCAGCTGAGATATCCCCTTTTTGTTGAGATTGTCTTCCAGATCTGTCTGGTAGAAAGCATCGTACTGACTCTTGCGGAGTACATAGCGGTTAGAAAAATCAAAATCAGCGATGATGCTGCTTAAGGGATCCTCGATGGTGATCAAGTCCTTCCACCAACGGGACATGGAACCAGCATCCTGCGCGGAGTTCAGATGTTGGGTGAAGAACACAGGCAGGTCATGAGCGAAATAAGATTGCGCGAGCAGTTTGAGTCCCGGGACGATGGCGGTCGCACTGGGGATAAAAGCATGCGAAGAAGGCTCGAGGAAATAAGACTGCATATCGAGAACCAGCAAGGCCGAGTGCTCTGGTTTGAACGTTGAGCCGCGCTTGTTTTGGTTGCCAGGCAGCAGGTGAGCCATTTCCAGCGCTTCTTCCTGTAAGTTCTCAGAGGAGAAATAAGCAGTTTTCATTTCAAATGCGATCGCTTGGCAAATCCTGATTGAAATGGACTTCCAGCACCATATCAAGAATTAAGGTGGATTTTCTCTCGATATTATCCGCTTTAAGAGATCAAATCATAACAGACTTATCTAAAAGTTTCATAGACTCGCCGAGACACCCACCAATTAAACAAAAACAAAGCCAAAAGCAATTCGTTCAATTTTCAATCAAAATTGCTGTTCGTTTTACGCTTGCATCTTGTCTTGGATCAAGGGGTGCTGGGTTTCTTTCTCACCTGACCGGAATCTTCCCCAGGACTTACTCGATAGAGAAATCTCCACCAGCATTTTGAAGTGCATTCCGGACTATCCCGTCTGGGCTTATCTCTGATCGTCACATGGTCAAATCGTGAAACCAATCTGAAGGTTTGATTCCTTAGCCTGACCTGCTCACGCTTGACATTGCAGCTAGCGCAAGATCAGAGGAACATATGATAGTATGCGTTGCTGCTGCATCCGCCACAGCTCACCGCCATCCACGACATTTGACGTTCCCAGGTAGAGATGATTTTATACTAAGAACATAACTGATATTTCACCAGATCAGCTCTGATCACTAAAAAGGATGATAATTGATGGTCTCAAGAAATGGATTAGTAATATTAATAGATGATCGGGAGGAAGAGTTCAAATCCAAGTAGAGTGAATTTCGACTCATAAGAACCAATATCACATGTACTGCCTTGGGGACGAGCAATGCCTCGCTGATCCAAATCCGGGCATAAATCATTGTCACCCATATCGATCGCTGGGCTGTTCTCAGTAAGAGCATGTGTGGGTGTAGAACCGCCATTATCCTGGAGCGGTCCGAGCAGGGGAGGCGTATCTACCAGGTCACCCTGGACACTAAATCCGCAGGTGTCCCCATCATCCAGGTTGTGCCCTCCTGAATGGATAAAACCTTCACTGTTGAAGCAATTTCCATCGATCTCTGAATTTGCGACGATGGTATTGCCGATCGTGAGCTGCGCGGTATCGTTGAAGATATTCCCCCCTGTACTGGCTCCCCCGGCAGTGTTCCCTGAGAGGGTGATGTTGGTGAGAACCGCACTGCCCCGATTGTAGAGCCCCCCACCATTAGCGCTGGCCGAATTGCCGCTCAGCGTATCAGTTATCAGGTGTAGATTTCCCCCACAGTGATCCATGCCGCCGCCGGAGCGAGCCTGGTTGTG
>JALHTN010000046.1 GCA_022865865.1 Anaerolineales bacterium | reverse complement strand
TGACAGCCAGCAGGTAATTGAATCCATCCGTCCAGCTGGTCTTGCCAATCAAAAAGGGCCTCGTATTCAAAAAATACTCAAGGAGATCACCGAACAGAGGGGCAGTTTGGATCTTTATTTCTTAAGTGATATGCCAACTGACGAGGCTCGTCAATGGTTGCTGCAGTTCAAAGGGGTGGGTCCAAAAACCGCAGCCATCGTATTACAGTTTTCCTTGGGAAAACCTGCCTTCCCAGTAGATACTCATATCTATCGTGTAACAGGCCGCACAGGAATTCGACCCGAAAAGATGAATGCCGATCAGGCTCATTTTTACTTGGAGCAATTACTGCCAGAGGAAGCTTATTACCCTGCTCATCTCAATATTATCCGTTTGGGGCGTGAAATTTGCCAAGCGCGTAAACCCAAATGCTCTCAATGTCCTCTTAAGGATCTCTGTGATTTCTATGCGGTCCTCGAAATCCGCGAGTATTCGAATTCGTAAACAAAAGCTACAAATAGGATTATAGGAATGGATGTTTATTTTGCCTGTTCCATCACTGGGGGTCGCAAAGAAGAAAACGTCTACCAGCTGATTGTTGATATGTTGATTGCTGATGGCCATCAAGTACCCACTGCTCACCTTTCCCGACCTGATGTCATGGAATTAGAGCAAGTTGTGGATCCAGTCGAGGTCTTCACCCGTGACATTCGATGGATCAATAATTGTCAGGCCATGGTCGCAGAGGTGAGCACGCCATCTCACGGCGTAGGATTTGAAATTTCCTACGCGCTTTCCATTCAAAAGCCAGTCTTGTGCCTGCACCGGGATGGCATACACGTTTCAAAAATGCTTACCGGCAACAGCGATCCAATCTTACGTGTGCTGGCATACCAGTCACCTGATGAACTACCGTTGCTCATCAGGGATTTCCTGGCACAGATTTAATCCACCTAGCCCTTGTATCCTTTGGTGAGTATTATCACCTCCAAGTTATGACGATTGGCATTCCACGAACACCAGCATTTTGAGTACACTATACAAAGAAATAGACGGGAATCAGGAGTTTTTCTGATACTCATCGCTGTTTCCTCCTTTGGCGAACGCCTCCGCTGGGACTCCTCACCCCCCTGGCGGAGGCAGTTTTTAAGTATGAAATGTTCATCTCTGGATAATAATTTGGTTAGAAATATATAAAATATCAAAAAATACACTTGACTCCATACCCATGGTGCGCATACAATCAAAGTAAGAATATTACAATATTTTTATCAAATTTCTCCTCTGAAGAGATCAACCCCTTCAAGGATTTACAAGTATGCAGTACAGAGATTACTATAAGGTATTGGGTGTCGAAAGAAATGCCACCGAAGATGAAATTAAGCGCAGCTATAGAAAATTAGCGCTTGAACACCATCCAGACCACAATCCAGGAAATCAATCCGCAGAAGAAAAATTCAAAGAAATCAACGAAGCGTATCAGGTATTAAGCAATTCTGAAAAAAGATCCCGGTACGACAAGCTGGGTGAATCCTACAGCACTTATACCCAGCGGGGCGGCTCCCCAGGTAACTTTAATTGGGAGGATTGGTTTGTTCAAAATCCCAGGGGAGGTAAGGTACGGGTTGATGTTGGTGATTTCGGCGATATCTTTGGCAATGAAGGAGTAGGTGATTTCTCTGATTTCTTCCGCAGCATATTTGGTGGCATCTCAGGTATGGGCACAGCTTCTCGGAATCCCAGCAGTCAATACGTCCGTTCAGGCCAACCATCTAAATCATTCCAACAATCCGTTCCGATCAGTTTCATGGAAGCCTATCATGGAACCACCCGTCGGATTGAAATTAATGGCCATCAAAAAGAAGTGATCATCCCACCTGGTTCGAAGACCGGAACAAAAGTTCGCGTCTCCGAGGCAATTTCAACTGCCCCAAATAGACCAAAAAGCGACTTATTTCTGGTGATCCAGGTGGCTGATGACCCCCAGTATCAACGCAAGAAGGATAATCTCTATACAAATCTTGAGGTTGATCTTTATACTGCAGTATTGGGCGGCGAGGTTAAAGTCCCAACTATCAGTGGGAATGTGGTTTTATCTATCCCTGCTGGGACACAACCCGGTCAAACATTCCGGCTGACAGGTCGGGGGATGCCCCAGCTAAAAGCCCCCAAAAAATTCGGTGATTTATTGGTTAATATCGAAATTAATATCCCCCAAAAATTATCAGCCAAAGAAGAAGAGTTGTTTTCTGAACTCAAGCACTTACATGGTTAATTATTTTTTTGCAGGTGAGGTACCCATTTTATCAAATTAATACCCCACCTTTTATCCTGAAAGGAATAGAGGTAATGAAAAATCGAAATAGATTATTAGTATTTTTTCTGGTCAGCTCAATTTTATTGTTTTCATGTCAAGCCCTATCTGCAACTTCTGCTATCATCACCACCGATGAATCTACACCAGCCGCATTAACTTCCGCACCTGAACATGTGATCAGCGAATCACCAGATTCTGATGAGCCTAAAGCGTCCGATGTTCCCGTTGTAATAAACCAGGTTCCTGAAGAAAGCACTCTTATAAAAATTTATGAGAATGCAAACCCCGGTGTGGTTGCAATCCAAGTTCTTACCGTCAATGGAAATGGACTCGGTTCAGGATTCGTAATTGATAATGAAGGCCACATTATCACCAATTACCATGTAATCGAAGGCGTTTCCGACCTCGAGGTGGATTTTCCATCCGGTTTTAAGACACGCGGTGAGGTGATCGGAACTGACACGGATTCGGATTTGGCGGTAGTGAAAGTCAGCGCGCCTCCGGAAGAACTCCATCCGCTCCCCCTGGGCGACTCTTCGGAAATAAGAGTTGGCCAAACCGTGGTGGCGATCGGCAGTCCTTTTAGATTTAATGGCACGATGACCACCGGCATTGTATCGAGCCTGGGACGTACACTAAACTCACTTCGAACCGCACCTGGCGGAAGTTTCTTCACCGCTGGCGACATCATCCAAACCGACGCTGCGATCAATCCAGGTAATTCTGGAGGACCACTGCTCAATCTTAATGGAGAAGTGATCGGGGTAAATCGAGCTATTGAGACATATAACATAAATGCCGAAGAAGATCCCCTCAATTCAGGGATTGGTTTCGCGATCGCCATCAACACCGTAAAGCGTGTCGTTCCTTCTCTGATAAGCGAGGGGGGTTATGACTATCCCTATTTGGGAATCAGCAGTCTTTCTGAAATCAACTTGCTCCAGCAAGAAGCACTGGCCTTACCCCAATCAACGGGCGCTTATGTCACCACTATTACTCCAGATAGCCCGGCAGAGCGAGCTGGACTGCAAGGTGGGACTGAACAAACGGATATTATCAATTTATATTCTGGGGGTGACCTGATAACCGCCATTGATGGCCGATTTATCATGACCTTTAGTGATTTATTGTCGTATCTCATTCAAGAAAAAAGTCCTGGTGATGTGGTTACCTTCACCATATTGAGAGGTGACCAGGAGATAAACCTTGACCTAACTCTGGGAAAACGCCCATAAATTTCTTCCCATCTTAGTTCATGGGCTGGTTAGATATCTCTCTTCAGAGTGATCCAGAAAGATTTTATATCTCTCAACCAACCAATTTGAGGAGATGCAAATGTTTACAGACAATGATTTGCGGGAGCTGTTGGAATTTAAGACCGACCACCAGATTTTGAGCTTGTACCTTAATACAGATCCAACTCTAGGCAGTGCGGATGCATACAGACCTCGATTGCGGGGCATGTTGAAAGATGTTGAACTGGAAGAAGATGTCCAAAAAATTGAGCATTATATTGATTTTGAATTCGATTGGTCTGGGAGGGGTGTGGCACTGTTTTCCTGTACGGGGGAGGATTTTTTCCGTGCATATTCTTTCACAGTACCCATTCGTGATCGGGTTCGCATCAGCGAAAGACCATATGTCAAACCGCTAGCGGATCTACTCGATTTCTACGGAGGCTATGGTTTGGCCTTGGTTAATAAGATCGACGCTCATTTGTTTTACTTTCACTTAGGCGAAATCCTTCAAGAAAAGGAATTTGCCGGGGAAAGCGTTCGCCACACAAAACGAGGCGGAGGATCACAAGCGCAAGGTCGCCGAGGGGGGACAGCAGGGCAAACGAACTATACTGAAGAAGTTGTTGATCGCAATATTAAGGATTCAGCTGAGTTGGCGGCACGCTTCTTCAATGAGAATAATGTCCGCCGAGTATTGATTGGTGGTACTGAAGAAAACGTTACTGCTTTCCGCAGTCATCTTCCAAAAGCATGGCAGAGCTTGGTTGTTGGCAGTTTCCCCATCAGTAAAACTGCCAGTCAAACCGAAATCATGGAACGTGCACTTCAGGTCGGACAAGAAGCTGAACGATTAAAACAAACCAAGCTCATTCAAACCATTGTAACTAGTGAAGCCAAGGGGCGCCAGGGAGTTATTAACCTAGAAGATACTTTGAATGCCGTCCATGATGGACGGGTTCAAACTTTAGTGATTCGGGATGGGTACCGGGCACCAGGTTTCCGATGTATGGGTTGTGGTTATCTGACTACCGAAGAGCTGCAAACCTGCCCATTTTGCGATAATAAATTTGAGAACATCCCGGATGCTGTTGATTTAGCAGTTCGTCGAGTCATGCGGGATGGAGGCGAGGTTGAAGTTTTACATGATATAGAACAGCAGAAGGATTTCGGTCAAGTAGGTGCGATCTTGAGGTATTAAGTTGCTCATCAAGCGCACTACAAATTATTTTGATTAAATAAATAAAGGGAAGGTTTGTCACCCTCCCTTTATTGATTCTAAGGTTTAATTAGTCAACACTAATTTTGATTACTTTGGGACGATCTTCTTCGGCTTTCGGAACCCTTAGGGTGAAGACGCCATCTTTTAAATTTGCCACAGCTTTGGATGGCTCCAGTTTGGTGGGTAAATTTAATACGCGGGAAAAGCGACCAAATGGTAATTCGCTAACCAGCACTTTGCTTTCTTCATCTTCAACCCGATCGCTGAATTTGCCACGAATGGACACAGTTTTATTTAATATCTCTATATCGATTTCATCAGCTTCGATTCCGGGAACTAAAGCTGAGATCATGAAAGCATCGTCATCTGATTTTACATCGACCGCTAAAACGTTCTCACGATCAAGAGCTTCTGCAGTACCAACATTATTTACGACAAGGCGCGGCCTGCGTGCTATTCTTTGGTGGGGGGAAACATACCAGGTCATCATTATTCTATTTATCTCCTTAATTTATAGTAGTTATTGATATTACTAAATATAATCGTGGGGTATCAGAATAACGCAAGCAGAATGTTGATTTTTTATTAGAATCAATCTGCTTTCCTGGCGAGAATGATCGCATACGGTGAATCTTGTTGGAATTCTGATCGTCGATAATCCCCGAACATTTGGATTGGAATCAGTTTTTCCGCCGTAAGTTCAGCGAGGTATTCATCGACACTGTTGAGTGAATGCTCGGTTTCTACGGTTTCTCTCATCACCTGACCATCCGGATGCAATTGATCATAGTGCCAGCGAAAGACAACACTCGATATTAATCGTTCCCACCCGCTGCTAATCTGAATGGGATTACCGGACGAGGGATGTATAAGAGTATCCTCAATTTCAATTTCGCCTTCAACGGGTAAACTTTCCAAATAAGCTGGATTTGGAAAACTAGCCGCAAATATCCCTCCATACCGTAAATGCTCGAAAATCCGCTGATATGCTTTTCTGCGCGTATTTTTTGGTAAGGTGGATAAGGTATTACACGCCAGGAAGATAAGCGAAAATTTTATGCCCAGATGAAATTCTTCCAGGTCGGACTGAAATACCAGAATTCGATTAAGAATGCTGCTATTCATTGTGTTCTTCAAGAAAGTTAAGGCTTGGAAATTGATATCCAGGCCAACTACAAGATGACCTGCCTTGGTTAATGGCATTATCAATCTACCAGTACCGCATCCTAATTCAAGGTTTGGACCACCCAATTCCTTCGCCAGTCGAGACCAAAAAGGGATATCCTCAGTTTCGTTTAAATGATGGAGATGGAATAAAACAGGATCAATGATCATAGAAGGGTATATCCGGTAATATGAAGGAAATCATAATTTTAGTTGATTTATATTTAATCCTGGCAGTTGGAGCACCTCCATTATAGCCGTATCAACAAGGTATCCCAAATTTGGACTGGTGAAAAGTTTTCCCGCATCAACCGACGATATACAGATCTTCACCATTTTTCTCCCTCAGCATAGATTTTGGGATGGGTTTATGATGGGCTGAAGATGGGCAGCTGAAGATGGGCAAGCTGAAGATGGGTTGATTGACCACCGTTCATCTCCATGTTAAAATCGAGGATTGCGATGCACTCCATGAAAGTTCTTCTTTCCTTTGGTTTATTGATGTTGCTTCCCATGTTCAATGCGCAGGCACAGGAAGCTACGATCACACCCAGTCCTCAAGTTGTTTTTGTATCACCAGATCCTGGCCAGGCTTTGCAGGGTACTGTACTGATCATAGCGAAAATAAATTTTGAAACAACCTCCCTTATGAAGTTGAGCTTTTCATACCGCGATGATCCCCGTGATACCTGGTTTCTCATCCAAGAGCTCGAATCTGCTAACCAGCAGGAATTGAGCTTCGAATGGGATACAACAACCATTACTGATGGTGATTACATTCTCCGCTTGTTTACATCAACGGACGAAGGAGAGCACATTGCCTATGTCCCGGATTTAAGGGTGCGCAATTACTCGGCTGTCGAAACCAATACCCCTGTGCCTACCTCAACACCAGCGCCCCAAGATACACAAGCACCGACAGCTACCTCAACCAGCACAATCACACCGGTACCGCCCACAGCAACGATGCTGCCACCTAATCCTGCTCAAATCACTTCGAATGATATCGGCAAGAGTATCATCAAGGGTACCCTTATTACCTTGAGCCTGTTTGCCATCTTTGGCATTTACCAATTTATCCGCAACAGAAGGAGAAAAAAGGATTGAGAACTGAACCACCGGTATGACCTTCAGTTTTCTCCCTGAATTTCCAACACATGATCATAGACTCAAATCCTGACACCCCACCTACATACCTGATTGCCGGACTTGGAAACCCAGGCCGGGATTATCAAGCCAGCCGTCATAATATCGGCTTCATGTTGGTCTCTCATTTGGCTAAAAAGTTAGACACCTCATTTTCACGGGTGCAATCGAAAGCTTTGGTCACAAAAACGGATTATCAAGGCAGCCGGGTGATCTTAGCGAAACCTCAGACTTACATGAATCTCTCCGGGCACGCAGTTGGTTCGTTGGTGAAGTTTTACAAAATTAAGCTTGATCACCTGCTGGTGGTATATGATGATGTTGATTTGCCCTTTGGCAGAATTCGAATTCGGCCGTCTGGTGGATCAGCAGGGCAGAAAGGCATCGAATCGATTATTAGCCAGCTTGGAACTCAGGATTTCCCACGAATGAGAATGGGAATCGGGCGGCCCCCGGGGAGTAAAGCGGCTGCTTCTTACGTGCTGCGGGATTTTTCTGGGGAGGATGCAGATTTTTTACCCCAGATTCTGGATCGGGGTGTGGATGCAGTGCTCACCTATATTACCGAAGATTTAACTACCGCTATGAATCTCTATAACAGTAAGTCTGATAGTGACACGGATTAGAGGTTAAGCGCTCCGCTTTTGATGAATAAACTTAGGTAACGGTTATGGATCAAACTTTGCAAGAGCTGTTGATCAATCCCATCATCGAATGTGCTGGCGATTTGATTAATAACCTGCGCATCGATCTTAATCGCAGTAAAGGTTCTTCTTTCAATCCACCAGCAGATTCTTTTGCAGAATACCCTGGGATTGGATTGCGTCGGTCTGCTCGCTTGCCGGTTTTGGCTGCTATTTACACTGAGCTGCAAATCCCAATCCTATTGATCACCGATCGAACTGA
>JALHTN010000372.1 GCA_022865865.1 Anaerolineales bacterium | reverse complement strand
CGGCTCGCTGGGTTCGGGTCGTTCAACAGGAATTGTCGAGTAATACAGGATGCCGCGATCCGATCCCAACTGCATTCCAGTATCTGCCACAACGAAAAATTGGGCTGCATCCAGGTTTGCCAGGGTGACACTTTCCTGCTTACTGGAGGTCTCGTCCGGACATGCCTGGTCGCCCACAGAAATGTTCTTGAACGAGATTTGTTCAAGGGTTGTTGCATAATCACCGCTCATCTCATTACAGCCGGTGTTCCCA
The DNA here is from genome assembly GCA_022865865.1 of Anaerolineales bacterium. Next base: position 2,780 of record JALHTN010000372.1, on the reverse strand, counting down.
AAGAAAGTGAAATCCAAATTTAAGAACAAATATGGTTCCGCGGTTCCAACCACGCTGGACTGCTGGTTGTAATTAATCAAGAACCATTTGGTGTTCTGTAGCAAATGGGTCTGATCCTGGGAAGAATCAGGTGGGGATTTGCGGTATGTCAACGCTCCATGGCCGGTATTCAACACCAGCTGGTTGCCAGTTAACCAGTAACCATAAGCCCGGCTGAGTGAACTCAGGTAATTGTTTTCCTGAATCAGGATGCCATCAGGTGAATAACAGGTGGTTGAGGAGGTGATTGATGTCTGCACACCGAGTTCTTGACCGAAAACAGCATGATAAGAATTACAGCCAGCAGAACCCGAGATTTGACCTGCCTGTCCATCTTCAGCAACGGTAAAGCGAGCATCAATCATGGTACCCGGGAGGATGGGCGTGTTATTAATGAAATGCAGATACCACTGGGTACCGTTAAGCTCTATCAGTGGTCGTTTGCCTGCAATCTCAGCTTGGGTGGCAGCAAAAACCAGCACCTGCTGGCCTTCATCGTACGGCAGGAGCAGGACATTGCCGAGGATTTGATAGGTCCTGGCTTCATTCATTGCCAGGAAGAACAGCTGCTCTTGCTCGATCAATCCTGGCACGCAATCCACATTGTTAGTTTCCTGAGGCAGGTTGATCTTGATCTCCTCCAGGTTGGAGGTATAAGCAGCGCTGTATTCGTTGCAGCCAGTCGTTCCTGCCGCCACTCCGGAGGGTGCATCGGGATTCCGCGAGAATTGGGTAGTGAAATTAGCGCCATCAACTGGTTCTTGTGGCTCATCCACATTGCCCAGGGAGACCAGCACCCATAAGGCACCCACGAGTGGGGTGCGGTCAGCGACGAAGGTCAGTGTTCCTGCTTCGGTCTCCAGATCCAGATTATCCCCAATAATTTCATAGGTATGATCGCCTTCAATTGCAGCCAGATAGGCAGATTCCTCTTCCATTCCCGTCTCACAAGCTTTGCGGGTTGCTGCCGGAGTTTCGATCTTTAGGTTTTCCTGATCCACCTGGTAAGCTGCTGAATAATTATTGCAGCCTGCTGAACCAGCCACGCTGCCGGGTTCTCCATCTTCACCAGGTTCGAACAGCGCGGTGATGCTGATCCCCTCGGTGATAGGTTCTCCTCCAACCGCGTTTAAGGTCCATAGAGTCCCTGTCAACGGTAGATTTGCAGAAGTGTAGATCAGAATCCCCCGTCCATCGTCGTAGGTTATTGATAGACCCTGCCCAAACAGTCGGAATGTCTCCGCAGATCCCAGCGCCGCCAGGTAATTTTGCTCCTGCTCGCTGCCAACAGGGCAAATTGCCCCGGTGGTTGCGACTGGACCGATGCTCATTTGATCATCGTTTACTTCGTAGCTGCCAGCATAGTAATTGCAGCCACCTGACCCGGTGATATTTCCATCCTCACTGAAGATAGCTGTGATCGTGGTCCCGGGTTCCACAGGGGTCAGCGTGTTTTCATCACCATATCCGACCAGCAGCCACTGTGTGCCTACCAGCGGCGTTTCGCCTTGTGCATACACCAGTTTTTCATCAAAAGGCTGCCCACTGTCATAGGAAATCTGTAAGCGACCTTTATCGGTGACCCCCAATGTTTGAGCTGACTCCAAAGCTGCCAGGTAAGCCGATTCCTGGTCCAACCCGCTGGGACAATGCATCATGGTTACTGCAAATGGGGATGTGATGGTCAAGGTGCCATCTTGTGCAACCTGGTAGGTGCTGGAATAGTTGTTGCAGCCAGATGATCCATTCACGTTGCCATCCGCAGAGAACACCAAAGTGATCACGGTATTTCTCTCGACAACATATGGATCAGCCGCATCGCCGTAACCCAACAACACCCACAGGACATCCACAATCTGGTCCATATCTACTGATGGAACCGGTGTTGGCGGTATCTCCGTGGGAGCCACCTCAACAGCTTGCTCGGTGACCGGGGGAGGTGTTCCGGTTGAGGGCTCCGGTGCGGCACCCCCGCAGGAGGTCACTAAGATTGCCAGGATTAATAGAAATCCTAATCCAGTAATTGTTCGGATGGGAGAGGAGGATATTATCTGAGAGATGGTCTTCATTTTGTGCTCCAATGTGGAATTCAATAATTTCCCCGTGAATTTCGGAGATTTTCCCGCATAATCAAATAAAACCTATAAATTTTACCATGTAAGAATGGATGATTGACCAACCTCGATCACAGCTGATCGATATGAATGAAAACTTCTCGCTCGATCTTGCTTGACGAGAAGTTATTTTGTTCTATTGAGTACTGAATTTAGTGGATAAAGTGTTTTATCCAAACGTGATCAATTAAAATACTCCTGTTTTCCCCGCAGCAACCAGCCAGTGATCAGCAGGGGGATTGCTTCCCAAAATACGCCCCAGATTAAGAAGCTGGTCAGCACCAGTGTAATACCCATTGTTCCAAGAACGGCGATCACGTACAGGTACAACCCCCATTGTTTCCACTCCCACATGCCTAAGGCTGCTATCGCTTTGGCCGCGGTGAAAATTAACAGCAGACTTATTAACCATTGGCGTGAAACTGCGTCCGGAGTTTTCATCATGGAGAGAGTGGCAAAGGCAGCGAGGAAACTGTGGATCACGATCAGGATCAGCCAAATTGACCAACCCGTTCCGCGCTTTGGTTTTTGTGATGATTTCTTTTTCTTTTTGGCCATTGAGTTGCTCCTAATAATTAGATTATCCCGCAGGTATTCAAATGAATTGTACCCAATAATTGCATCTTT
>JALHTN010000371.1 GCA_022865865.1 Anaerolineales bacterium | reverse complement strand
GATTTCGGTTCACCAGATCGAGACAGATTTGACGGGTGAACCATAAACCAAAGGAGATAAAAAATGTGAAAATAACTATTTTGGCTTCCACTTCGGCTGGGCTCGGTGCAGGGCTTAGCACTAGATGTAATCCCATCTGAATAACCGGACAATACAAATTCAAGAAAGGAGAGAAAAATGAAACGCACAATAGCATTTATTCTTGTATTCATGGTCGCCCTGTTAGCCGGTTGCGGAGTCCGCACCATCACGGGTTCGGGCAACGTGGTGACCCAGGAGGAGGCCATCACCGGCTTTGACCAGGTTGACATCAGCCATAGCTTTGAGGTTGACATCAGCCAGGGCGACACCTTCAGCGTGGTCATCCGCGTTGACGACAACCTCGTCAGGTATCTTGAGGTGGTCAAGGTGGGCAACACGCTACAGATCGGCCTCAAGCCCGATCCCCCCAACATACTGAGCGCCACCCTGGAAGCCGAGGTCACCATGCCCGAGTTGACCGGGCTGGATATGATCGGCAGTAGCCACGCTACCATCATCGGCTTCAAGTCTGCGCAGGCTCTTGCCGTGAATGCGTCTGGGGCCAGTCATTTACAGGGTCACTTTGAAGCAGACACTGTTAGCTTTAACCTTGGCGGGAGCAGCGAGGTGGTCCTGACCGGTTCTGCACAGAACATGATGATAGAAGAAGCATCGGGGAGCAGCGATGCTAATCTGACTGACTTTCCTGTGATTGACGCCAGCGTAAAGGCCGGCGGCAAAAGCCAAGTAACCGTGAACGTCAGCGGCAGGTTGGACGTAGACGCCAGTAACAGTGCAAATGTCTATTATCTTGGAGACCCTACGCTGGGTACGATCGATACATCTGGCTCTGCGACCGTTGAACCGAAGTAAATATCGTTATTTAAAATAAGATCAACTTGTTTGAAAGGAGAGAACTCATGAATACACAATCCAAGAAGCAAGGCTTAGTCTGGGGAGGGTTGTTTATCGTATTTGGGGTGTTAGCGCTTCTGGAAATTGTCACCGATCTCAGTGCCTGGATATGGGTGGCGGTTCTGACCATAGGGGGATTAGGAGTTTACGGTATCTATGCCACAGATCGAGCGGAGAAATGGCTGTTGATCATCTCCTACGCCATGCTGGCCGTGGCTGGCCTGGTGACCTTGCTGACGCTTGAGGTTTTAGATGATCCTTACGTCGCTACCTATGTCTTGCTGGCCATCGCGCTGCCATTCCTGGTGGCATTCCTGGCTGATCGCACCAGATGGGGATTGCTGATCCCGGCCTATATTCTGCTGGCCGTAGGTGTGATGGTTCCTCTTACCGAGCTGGGTGTACTCGATGACAGCTTGACTGCCGCGTTTATCCTTATTGCGGTTGCCATACCCTTCTTTGTGGTCTTTATACGCAACACTAAGAATTGGTGGGCGCTCATCCCTGGTGGTATCCTGGCGATCGTCGGGCTATCTTTTCTCATCGCAGAAGCCTCCGTGGAATATATTTTTGCGGCTGTATTGATCGTGGCCGGGATCTTAATTGTCGTGCGCCAATTCACCAAAGGGGAGGAAACTCCCCAGGTAGAAGAGCCTCAGGCCAAATGAGAGCTACAGCCGCGGATAAGAGACCATTGATCACCTGCTTTCACAGATGAGTTTTAATATGAAAACCAATAAAACTGGTTTAGTCCTGTACTGGACAGCGGTTGTTTATATCGTTGTTTTAGGTTTGGGAGGCAGTTGGCTGGTTCGCCCTATCTACCGCCAGATGACTCTCGAACAGGCCAACCAGACAATTTGGGCATTAAACAGTCCTATGTTTGGGTTGTGGGTTTCATCTGTGGCGATTGGGTCAATTTTGGCCGGGATCGGTATGCTGCTCTACGTGCATTCCAAAGGCTCCCGCATATGGTTTTTTGGTTTGGGCATTTTTGCCGTACTGCTGATCGACATCCTGATAAAGTGGCACATTCTACCAACACCTGCCCATACCCCGTTGCTCTTTGGTGTGGGAGGGGCATTGATGGTGGCTTTCTTCCTGGGCATCCTCTGGTTATGGGCGAGAAAACGACTGCACCTTGAGGGAGCAGATAAAACAGCAGCTGATCTTCAATTAGCCGGCTACGTATTTTTCTTGATTGCTATGTGGTATCTATGCGGTGAACTAGCCAGGCCGTATCAAACCGCACTTCTTGAGCTGCCGCGTAATAGCCCCATTTCAACGATTGTCTACCTTGTATTGGGGTGGTTGTTCTTCCTGCTCAGCCATTACAAATCAGCCCAGGCACTACCCAAACAGGAATAGTGGAGAATGGAGTGGTTCGGTAGGGAGTGGTTTTCGGAAAGGAGGTGCTCATATTAATGAAACCGAGTGGGTCAAACCTGAACCATCAATCTTTGATAGATAAATTCAAAAGGAGAGCATTAAAATGACTACTGAAACAAGTGTAGAAACTATTGATACGGGAAAGAACCGTTTAGCCAGCGGCATCGCGGGCGGCATCTTCTTGATCAGCCTGGGAATATTGCTCGTGACGGGCTG
>JALHTN010000045.1 GCA_022865865.1 Anaerolineales bacterium | reverse complement strand
TTTCTGAACTCCTGTCTTTGGATTAGAAGTCGGAGCAACTGTACTCCGCTTTTGCATCGCTGTCTAACTGGTTGATTAGCTAATATCTCTATGTGCCATTTCAACGCAATCCATATTATCTGAATCAAATATGCGGCTTACAACGGATATAGTCATCCGTCTTGAATCAATGCTTGAAACGTGCTTAGCGGTACTCTTGCTAGCTAATTTTAGTATATAGAAGAATATATCACAGCGCAACATATATCAGATACTTCCACTTGGATACTCCCCGTCTGGTTGACACGTGGTTATACATGATGATGGCTGACATCAAAAGTGAACAGGCCGGAATAAAGAAGGTATTTGAGAGATATTAGGGGTATAGGTAAATCCTTTTCATGCCTAAAATCTCCTGCTCATTTGTCACCTGGTTATATAAGTATTGGCCAATACCTAGAGTGAACTCAGGGGGTCTTTACAACTGAATATTTTGTTCTCTTACTGTCGGTGACCCCGTAGGGCAATGGCCGGGCTTCGGGGAGCAGGGTGCAGGTATCCGTGCCACCTGTATCTTGCTATCATATGCACGGCAATCCATTCATCTAGCCCGTCTCTTCGGAGGCGGACTTTTTTTGTTTTCTGAAAGGAGGTAATAACCATGATCAAAGTCCCCATCCTTGACCATGGTGAGCTCTGTTAAGGCGAGGTTTATGTTCCTGTTGGAGAAGCTGAGAGCTTGATAATTGAGCGTTAATATCTTCCAGTTTATCCCGAGAGAAAACTGGCATTGGAATAAATTTTAGAACTGGGTTAATTTTGGCCGGACAGCAGCGCCTCGGCCAGGTGTTGAGGACGATGTTCATATCTCCCGCCAGGTCGGCGATGGTGCGCGCCAGCTTCAGCACGCGGTGATACGCGCGGGCGGAAAGCTGCATCCTTGTTTAATTTGCCAGTCAATCATGTGAGGATATGGTATAATCAATTCAAGATTACTCAGGTAAGAATAATCTTGAATTCAATGGGACAAAGCCATTCTGATAAGCAATCTTAAATATCGCAACCCCATCCCCCCACCAACTGCGTGAGTCCTAACATTAATCTTCGTGGATGGATGCCGTCACCGGGTTTGCTGATCTGAGTTGGAAACAACCCAAATCTATATATTTAATTCGATGGAGATAATTAATGTTTCGAAAAATGTTCTTTGTAATTGTATTAGCTTTTGGCCTGCTCATCCTTTCGGCTTGTGCCCCAAGCGGTCCGGAGAAAATTTCTGTAACCACCACAGACTTTAAGTTTGACCCGATGACCTGGACGGTATCTGCCGGAAAAGAAGTAGAGCTTACCATCATAAATGATGGCACGCTGGAACACGAATGGGTGCTCGTAAAAAAAGGCATGGAAATCACAATCCCATTCGATGCTGACGATGAGGATAAGGTCTTCTGGGAGATGGAAGCGGCTTCGGGTGAAACCAAAACCGAAACCTTCACAGCTCCCAGCGAGCCTGGCACTTACACGATTGTGTGCGGCACTGCCGGTCACCTCGAGCAGGGGATGAGCGGAACACTTATTATCGAGTAAGCTCAATCTACTAATTGTCATTTTCCACCAGGTTTTGATTTTGCTGGCAGGCATATAACAGGCATCAACGCGCATCGTTTGCGGTCTGCTTCTTCCGCCGCATTTTGATTTGTCGCCTCTTAGTTGTTCCTCGAAAAACGAAACGGAACAGGTCAAAACAGGTTTTTCGCGGTGAGGACGAATGTCGTTTGGCTATCCAGGATAGGAAGAGTATGATCGCGTGATGGTGAAAAGCAATTCATACCCCCGTGATTATGTTCCTGCTGATCCTTGGAAAATATCCACTAGACCGGAACGCAGCAAGATTCACACAGCCTCTCTATTGGGGGAAACAGATAACAATGAATTAAAGATGCAGGCATCCGTCTCACCTGTTCCAGGTAATCTCCCACGCTGCATCAACTAGCCCGTCTCTTCGGAGGCGGGCTTTTTTGATTCCATAAAAGGAGGTGAGCAAAATGATGAAAATCCGCATCCTTGACCGCTGTGAGTTCTGCGATGATGAAACATGTGCCCCGCTGGAAAGCATCCCGCAAGGATGCCCTCCTGAAAAACCCGGGATAAATTGGGGATAAACCACGCGAAAAGCACAGGACAAGCTATGGACGAGATTACCCCCCATAGTTCGCGGGACAAGCTATGGGTAAACTGGAGGCAGGCTGGGGCAAATAAAACACCCGACTTTCGCCGGGTGCTCTAGTTAATTGGGTTGACCGTAATGCTAAGGACATCTAGGTACAATAATCCCTACATACTAACTTTATTTATATAGTGCCAAAGATAACCGACTTTTTGTGAAGGAACTCTAGAACTACTCATTGTCACTAGAAGGATTTTCGTGAGGGTAACAGCACAATACATAATCGAGATACTCAATTCCACAAAAATAAGGACATATGGATATATTCTTCAAGGCGCACTTGTGGTCAGAAGTGTCCTCGGCAATATTCCACGGACAAGAATCTTGTTCCCATACAATCTGGTCTTCTGGGCTAACAAGATCAATGTCCATATTAGCTCCGTCAAGTTTTCTAATATTGTTCTTCATTTTTTCATCCTGTAGAAATCAAAAGAAAGCTCATCATTCTAGCTGCCCAATGGAGCTTGAGATGAGGGGAATCCCACAGGTTTGTGAGGACGCAGTGAGATTATCAGCAGATCGTGTACTTGTTCGCAAATATAAGTATATAGAATATTTCCTTCTCACAGAAGTACAAACGCGCTCCCTTCGCTAGAAAGTCGTGTGATAAGTGTGTTCCTCAATAAAAGCAAGACCTACACCATCAAGACGTAATAATCACCCCTGTGCGGTGGACACGTGGCTATAAATGATGTTGACTGACATCAAAAGTGAACACGGGGGGTCATTACAATTGAATACCTAATCCTACCCTAGGGGTACCGGTGCTATGGGGGCATCGGTCGGGCATCGGTCGGGCATCGGGGAACAGGGTGTAGGTACTCGTGCCACCTGATCCTTGTGGCCTTTTCCGCTTCATTTATCAATCCGCTTCTCCATGGCGTGGAGATTGGAACCAAATAGCAGTTATTTTTTCTTGATACCAATCTCCACAGGTGGAGGTGAGTTCAGCCTAGCGAAAAGGGGCGGCCAATTACGACAACCCCATAATCTGTGTGTCATGCTAAGTTAGATGATGTCCAATACGAACACCGTAGCAGGT
>JALHTN010000370.1 GCA_022865865.1 Anaerolineales bacterium | reverse complement strand
CTGGTTCTGCTGCACGAGAAGCAAACGCTAAGCCATGGGCATTTAATGCACAAGCGCGCTGCATCGAGGATCATCTGCATGCTTTAGGTGAAAAAGATGCCAGGGTTGATTTTCCTGATTTAGGTCGGGTGCACGTTACCTGGTCACGATCCAGATTAAAAGTATCGATAATCATCCCCAACAAGGATAAGGTAGAGCTGCTTTCTGCTTGCATAAGCTCAATCCTGCAAAAAACCACTTTTGAGAATTATGAAGTTCTGATAATTGATACCGGAAGCAAAGATCAAGCCACCCTGGAATATTACGATCAGATTTCGAGAGATCCCCGAGTTAGCCTGCACACATTTCCCCAACGATTCAATTATCAAAAAGTTAATAATTATGGAGCTCGAATAGCCAGCGGCGATCTGCTGCTTTTTCTCAATAATGATACGGAAGCTATCAATCCCGATTGGTTGGATGAACTTTCAGCCTGGGCAGAAAGACCTGGAATCGGAGTGGTTGGGACGAAATTACTTTATCCAGATGGGAACATTCAGCATGCCGGTATCGTGATGGGGGTAGAGGGGCACGGCAGTCACATTTTCGAACGACTACCGGAACATCATTATGGACCTTTTGGATCGCCCGATTGGTATCGTGATTATCAGGCGGTAACGGGGGCCTGCATGATGATCCCTCGTGAGGTATTCGAAGAGCTAGGTGGCTTCGATGAAGAATACCAGATTGGATACGGTGATATTGATATCTGTCTGCGGGCGGGGGAAGCGGGATACCGGGTAGTTTATACACCCTTTGCTGAACTGAAACATCATGAGGGCGGCACCCGGGGTTTTTCTCTGCCCCCAAGCGATGTTTTACGAGCGTCCACCCGCATGTATGATCTGGTTCGCGCTGGTGATCCATATTTCAATCCCAATCTCTCTTATCTTCACCGGCAGCCATCGATTGCAGACCCTCGTGAGCCAGAGCGGGAGGAGAGAATCCTGCGTATCCTTCTTGAATTTGGTCTTATTGATACCACTGCACTCGAATTAAATCCAAATCCCGGGGATACCCTGGTCGAAAATCCTGTAAGCATCCAGCCAAACGGTCCGCCGGCTAAGAAGTTATTATTCATCAGTCACGAATTAAGTTTAACTGGTGCCCCGTTGATCCTCGCGGATTTAGCAAGATATCTCTTAAATCAAGGTTATGGGATCACGGTAATAGCGCCCATCCATGGACCGCTTCAAGAGCAGTTTGAGCAGATTGGTGCGGAAGTCATTATCAACCCGCTAATACTCAGAGATGCGCGAGAGGTCCTTCGCTACCTAAACAATTGTGATCTAATCGTAGCAAATACGATCCTATCTTGGCGGGCGATATATTCAGCAAAAGCGATATCAAAGGCAAATGCCTGGTGGGTGCATGAATCCCAATTTGGATTGGATTATGCAGCTCAATACCCACATGTAGCTGGCGCGTTCCAAGCAGCTGATGTGCTCGTATTTCCATCTCAGCAAACTGCGGACATTTATGCACCTCAATCAGGCGATAGACATGTAGAGATCTTGCATAATGGACTGGATACTGACAATATAAATTCAAAAGGTGCTAGGGATTCAATCCGGATTGACCTGAAAAAATTTTCTCTCGTCAATATTGGCAGCTACGAACCGAGAAAGGGGCAGGATATTCTTGTCAAGAGTCTTGACAATCTACCGAAAGAAGTAGAGGTGGATTGCTATCTCATCGGACGTAAACTGGATTGGTGGTTTGGTCAGCAGCTCTCATTTCAAGCCCGGCGCCGGAAAAACCTGCACATTCTGGGTGAGCTGCCTCACGAGAAAGTTATGGCATATCTGCAATCTGCAGACGTCTTTGTATTACCTTCTCGGGACGAAGTCCTGCCAATTTCTTTGCTTGAAGCGATGTATTTCAGTAAACCAATTATTGCAGCTCGAGTTGGGGGCATCCCGGAAATCATTACACACGGCGATAATGGCTTAATTTTTGATAATGAAGATTATAAAAAGCTGGCTGAATATATATCTCAATTGTATATAGACCGGGATTATGGAAAGCGTTTAGGCGAGAAGGGACATGAGAGATTAATAAGAGAATTGTCAGTAGAAGCTTTTGGTGCGAGCTGGATGGGTATAATCTCTCAGGCTATTGAAAAATCCAGAAGATAACCTTGCGCATAGATAAATGAAAAAAAACAAAATTACCATCTCTGTTGCTGTAATAATCATCATTATTGGGATAGCATTCTCAAACCAGATTAATGTCATTGGAGCTGCATCTGTTGGCGTTCCGAAGAGCCCAGTGCCCGAAAGCGAAGATTTTGCTACTCTCACCCTGCGTGATCCCTGGGATATGTCCGAATTTTCGGATATTTCACAATACCTGAACGAATCCGGACAACGTGATATCGTCAGGAATCCGAATGTATCCAATGGAGTATTTTCCGGAACCTCCGCCGGTGATATATCTCAAGGAAATAACGGCAACTTCTTCCCGCTCTTTCCAGGATACGAAACTGCGATGCTGATCGGAAAAGTAGGCCATCGATATCCGATCGATGCCCAGCTGTATCACTGTCTTTATGTCGCTATGCAGGTAAATACCCCGCCTGATGGGATTACTCCAGATCGATACCGGGTTTTCTACTTTGCAGATGACAGGTTAAATACTGCAGGAAACGAATTTTATGGATCGACCTATCCAATTCGCCTTTTTGATCCAGGGTTTGCACCGCCACAGGGAGAAAACATCTGGCAGCTCCAAAAGGTTGATTTATCGAAGCCTCCAGAAGGATTCGCACCTGGGACAGCTACCTGGAATGACAAGCCTAACTGGCAAGGTTTGCGAATTGACCCAACATCTAATGCCAACACCGATTTTTCGGTGGATTGGGTGAGGCTCACGAAATGCCAACCCAATTTCCAGACGATCACCTGGTCACCCGACTCTTCTCTGACATCATTGTGGTTGAAACCGGTGGGAACGTCACGTTATATCCGCGTTGCTACCGATGTTGTTGGGCAAAGCGGCAGCTACCAATTGGATGTGCAGGGAATTGCTCCAGGGAGATACTATGTTGGGTTAAGCAAGTTGCTCTCTGATTGCTGCACGGTGCAAAGCAATGAAATTATGGAGATAAACCAGACACCAATCGTAGATTTTGCCAACCCCAATTTCTATTCAGGCCCCGATTACGCAACTCTGGCAGGGAACCCATGGGATTTCCAAGATCCCGCAGACACGGTCAAGGTGAGGGGGACAAAAAGTTCATATGTAAATGGCGTGCTTGATCTGGTCACTCCCAGTACAAGTTCTGATCCGAAAATATATTTAAATACCCCGGAATTAATCCCAGATTCACGAGAATACCGCTATCTGAATTTTCATTTGTACACAGAAGGACCCTGGCAGAATACACCGGATGGGATGATCCTGCGCTGGATTTGGGTCCAACTCAATAATCAGGGGGATGAATGCTACCGGGTCAGTCAGGATATTCCTTTGAACGTAGGGTGGCATATCTATTCGATAGATCTAAGCCATCCTTTTAATGGCATCGCAGAAGAGGTGGCAGTCAGCTGCAATGGATTAAGCTGGCATTGGTTGGATTCAAGCCCCTTGAGTAAATTCCGTTTTGATCCGAATGAGAACATCCTTGGTATTCCGCTGCACCAGCAGCTAGATTGGGTTCGGCTTACGAAAGTCGAGCAGGTGCTGCAAGGGTCCTCCTTCACGATCCGAGTCGGCCTGAATAAATTGCCCAGCCAGATTGGTTCCACACAGTTCTTTTATACCAATGACCGCAGCTCTCCAACTCAACATCCGGCACAAGAAAAGCTCACAATATCGAGTCTTTCTATCCCCAGAGAAAATCAATCTTCCGGTGGTGTAACTCCATTAGCAGATTTGCAGCGCACTGCACTGCTTCCGGTAGCGGTGAAAAATTTTATCCCCAGCGATTTGCCTGGTGTGGCACACGAGCTAATTTTCAATTGGGATACCAGCGCTGTGATTCCAGGTGAGTATTTTATTTGTGCGCGAGTAGATGATAATTACAATGAAGCAGTTTACTGCAGTGAAGCCCCTGTTGAGGTGATTGCAAAGTAAAAACATTCTCAATTCATTGGTTCGACCAGACAAATCAACTTGAAGAATAGATGCGGATTGGAATAGATGCTACAGCCCTGCCCCCACAACCTGTGGGGGCAGGTAATTACATAATCCAGTTAATCCGGGCGCTGGCAGCAGCAGATAACGATGACCAGCTGGTGGTTTTTACCCAGAGTAAAGGCCCGGCACTGCTCGATTTGCCTGAGGAGACATCGGTCGAATGGCAAATTGTTAAAGATAGGACCCCTGGTTCACGTTTGATTTGGGAGCAAACACGATTACCGAGACTGGTACAAGGTACCAAGGTTGATTTATTGCATTCGCTGCACTACACGCGACCCATGAGATTACCCTGCGCTTCCGTGGTGACATTTCACGATATGACGTTTTTTCTTTACCCACAGCTGCACACTCGGGCCAGGCGCATGTTCTTTCCCAGCGCCATTCGAGCCAGCGCGAGACAAGCCGATGCATTAATCACGGTTTCAGAAAGCACCCGCCAGGATGCGATTCGTTTACTCGCTATCGATCCTGGAAAGATATTTACAACTCATTTGGGGGTTGATCCCAGCTTTAGACTCATAGACAATGATGATGAAAAGAAAACCATCACCGCTAAATACGATCTCCCTGAGAATTTTGTTCTTTACCTGGGTACCATAGAACCAAGAAAGAATCTCCCCATTCTGGTAAGGGCTTACCGGCGATTGGTTGATAATGGTACGAGCTACAAATTAGTGCTGGTAGGCAAGTATGGTTGGATGTACGAAGATGTATTGGGACTTGTAAAAGAGCTGGACCTTGAAGACATGGTTTGCTTCGCTGGATACGTATCGCAAGATGATTTACCCCTGGTTTATAATCTAGCAAGTTTATTTGTTTATCCTACAATATATGAGGGATTCGGATTACCAGTCTTGGAAGCGATGGCGTGCGGAGTTCCAGTGATTTCAACGCGGATTGCATCTCTGCCTGAGATCATCGGCGATGCTGGAATCCTTATTCCAGTCAATGATGTTGATGCATTGTTCGATGCGATGGTTCGCGTACTTGGTGATCAGACGCTACGAGAAGAATTTATACGGTATGGACAGCTAAGATCTAAGAAATTTTCATGGGAACGGACAGCGCAATTAACCCGGCAGGTGTACCAGCAGGTATTGGAGACCAGCTGAAACCGATTAAGCTTTCTATTTGCATAGTAACCTATAATGCCTGTGAATGGTTGCAAGGATGCTTGGATTCGATCTACGAAAACACCCAACTCGACAACCTTGAGATTATCGTTGTTGACAATGGCTCTGATGATGGTGTTGATGAGCTGCTCGCAAATGATTTTCCGCAGGTACAATTTATCGGTAACGAAAGAAACGAAGGCTATACCCGCCCTATGAACCAATCCATGCAAGCAGCTCAAGGAGGGTATCTCATGCAGCTTAACCCGGATACATTCATCCTACCGGGTGCATTTGATCGGTTAGTAGAGTTTATGGATGGTAATCCGCAGATCGGGATTTGTGGACCGAAAGTATTGAATCGAGATGGCACCTTTCAATCGCAATGCCGGCGTGGAGAACCACGTCCCCTGGCGATGATCAGCTATTTTCTCCGACTATCAAGCTTGTTTCCTCACAGCAAATTGTTTGGAGGATATTTACTAGAGTATGAAGATGAAGATACAACAATAGAAGTGGATGCCCTCTCGGGTTCCTGTATGGTAATCCGCAGGGAGGTAGTTGATCAAATCGGGTATTTAGATGAGCAGTTCTTTGCTTACCAGGAAGATACCGATTTCTGTACTCGAGCTCGAGAAGCGGGCTGGCAGGTCTTCTATTACCCTGCAGCACAGATCACCCATTATGGCGGGCAGGGAGGCTCGCGGGTTGAACCCTATCGTTCGATTATCGAATGGCATCGTTCATATTGGCTTTACTACAAAAAACACCTGGCCAGTGATTATATCTTTTTTATAAATTGGATCTACTACCTGCTTATGATCGTCAAATTGGGTATCACTTTAGCTGTAAATTTTTTACGGAGAGAACGGTATGCAGGTCCCAAGCGTGGATAGTGAATACCACTAACATAACTCCTAATAATTTAGTATCCAGTCAATAAAATCAATGGAATTACAAGTATCCTCGATCTCGTTCATTTTTGAATATGTTTTGGTTTCTTCTTTGTTGACCGCTTTTCTGGCTTGGGGTTCTATTCGCTTCGCAAACCGGACGGGTTTAGTTGATTTACCCAACAGTGCGCCTCACAAAAGACACAGCACTCCGACGCCAATCGCGGGTGGGTTGGCACTTTACGGATCATTATTGCTGACAGCCTTGTGGTCAGGAATTTACAAAGATCCCAATGTGGTTGCCATGTATCTGGCTTCATTGTCAGTGTTTCTATTTGGATTGTGGGACGATTATAAGGAAATATCACCACTGCTGAAACTTTTGGGACAATCAATAGCGGTTGTGATCCTGATTTCATTGGGAGTTTCCATCAAGGTATTTGAATCACCGGAATTTTTAATTAGTTTTCCAGGAAATATTAATATTTATCTGGATTGGTTATTGACTTTCTTATGGATCGTTGGCATCACGAATGCTTTTAATTTCGTGGATAGCATGGATGGATTGGCTGTTGGATTAGCAGGCATGGCTACAACATTCTTCATCCTGGTCACTTTGGATGCTGGACAACCACTTTTGTCCCAGCAAAGTGCCTTGCTGCTTGGGGCCTGTATCGGTTTGTATATATTTAATTCTCCTCCTGCAAGACTATTCCTTGGGGATTCAGGTGCTCAGACGCTCGGATTTGTCCTAGCAGTGATAGCAATAGCTTACAGACCATTAGGTGCATTTCAATCATCATCCTGGGTAGTCCCCATCATGCTGTTGGGAGTCCCGATATTTGACATGGTGTTGGTGGTGATGTCACGATTGCGGCGAAGAAAACCGATCTATTCAGCCTCCCGGGATCACACTTATCACCGCCTGGTGGCTCTTGGGTGGAGTTCAGGAAAAGCTGTACTAGGCATGCAGGTGATATCGCTATTGTTGGGGTGTTTAGCATTTGTTGTTCTCACCCGGCCACCGCTGATAGCTAATGGCATCTTCATTGCAATAATTACCCTTGCAGTGATCGCATTAGTTTTCTTAGATGACAGAAAACGGTGGGCATAAAATGAACAAAGATCCAATGAATGAATGGGTTCTGCGAAACGAAATTCTGGCTGCACTCCACCGTTGGCCTGTTATCGTGGTTTTCTCTCTGGCTGGTGCGATGGTAGCTATGGTTGCTACTTTCTTCTGGCCTTCTCCTTACCGGGCGAATGTTGAGATTTCTGTCGAGCTCAACCCCTACCGGATATTAGATGACCAGTATCTTCCAGCATTTACCAATGCAGAATTTCGAAACATAGATGATTATAAACATTGGCAAATGCTGCAGTTATCCATTGTGGTTTTATCCGATCCTTATCTATCAGAGACCTTGAATCGTCTAAGAGAAATTGATCCTTACTGGGATTCCATTGATCAACAAGATTTGAGGCAAATGTTGGAAGCAGAATGGCGAAATGCTGGCATATGGCTATTGAGTGCGAATGCGGATACCCAGGCGAGGGCAGCTGATGCTGTTGAGACCTGGCGGGAGGTGATATTGAACCTCACGCAAGATACGATTGCAAGCTCACAAGATTTATTCGGTCTCGAATTAACTTTGCGCTCTTTGAACGATCATCTCGTCGAGAACCAGCTTCATACGGCCGTCCTTGAAGATTCTTTGCTGATACTTGAAGATTATGTAAACGAGTTATATGCTCAGGAACAGGATGCCCTCACATCGAATCAAGCCCACCAGGAATTATTTGCTGTAGCGACTCAACTTGCTGAACTTCTCCCAGGAGACAAACAAGTATTAATTGATTTTCCGGAACAGGATTCACTTGCGGGTGACCATCTTTCATGGTTAGAGCAAACAATACCCCATGTCAAGGACCAAATCCGTTCTCTGAAAATGGAAAATGATTTCTTAGTCGAAGAAATTTCAAATGTGTCTTCACAATGGGAGGCATCGTTACAGGAAGCCCAAGGTCTCGCGGCTACATTAAGGTTAGAAAATCGGCTAAATACACAGCCAGAGG
>JALHTN010000369.1 GCA_022865865.1 Anaerolineales bacterium | reverse complement strand
TAATCATTCAGGTTGCTTAGTTTCGGAATCTGCCATCTGTATTGAAGTGCTTGAATCCAGGGCTACATTTACTTCAGGTCGGAAACATCCCATTTTCCGGGGATGGTCCTTGGCTGTGGAAAAGGATCTGGATTCCAATTCGCAGTGTCGTCCTCAAGGCCGTCGGATTCAGGCGGGTCCACCGGTTCCGCTGGCTGCCCAGTATTACCCTGCACGGCAGGTTTACCGCGCGAGACAAATGCAGAGATATCCCATTTTTTGGGGATCGTCCTGGGTTCATAAAATGAATCAGCACCAGCTTTTTGAGATGGATCTTGATGATTTTCTTTTTCCGGATTCATGATTGGCTCCTTTCTGAGCTCATGGATAATGTCGATTGTTGGGGAGGGGTCCCCTCTTTCCGGTATTTTCCGGTGGCGATTAATAATTTGTTCAAGGCTGCCAGGTAGGCTTTTGCACTGGCGACGATAATGTCGGTATCTGCACCGTAGCCACCAAAGGTGCGCCTGCGCACCTGCCCATTCTGGGGTGATGTGCGCTGCGGGATCGATCCGTTATCAGCCTGCAAGCGTACGGTGACTTCACCCATTGCGTCGATGCCTTCTGTGACCGCATGGATATTGAACTCAACCAATGTATTAGGAACACCCACGATAGCGTCAATGGCCTGGTAAACTGCGTGGACTGGACCCGTGCCGACCGAGGCGTGGATATACTCCTGTTCATCAGGTCCCAGCAGGCGAACCGTAGCAGTTGGCATACCCATTGTTCCGCAGGCTACTTGCAGCCCGTCCAGCGTAAACAATTCTTGAGAAAGGTAGATCTGGTCCTCAACTAAAGCTTCCAAATCAGCGTCGGTGATGGTCTTCTTTTTATCGGCCAGTTCCTTATAACGTTCGAAAGTGCTGTCCAGATCTGGCTGGGATAGCTCATAGCCCATCTCTTGTAAATGAGCTTTGAGTGCGTGGCGACCGGAGTGTTTTCCAAGCACGAGCTTTGAGCGATACAATCCAACCGTTTCTGGCTGCATGATCTCATATGTCTGGTTGTTTTTGAGCATGCCATCCTGGTGGATGCCTGCTTCGTGGGCAAAAGCATTGGCACCTACAATGGCTTTATTGGGCTGTACCGGGATGCCGGTGTAATTGGATACCATGCGGCTGATGCGTACGATTTGAGTTGTGTCGATTCCCATTTCAAGGCCATAAACGGCTCGCCGGGTCGATAATGCCATCACCACTTCTTCAAGGGAGGTATTCCCGGCTCGTTCGCCGATCCCGTTGATCGTGACCTCGGCTTGCCGAGCTCCTTCCTGAATGCCTGCGAGTGTGTTGGCAGTGGCCAATCCCAGGTCGTTATGGCAGTGGATCGAGACAACTGCTTGATTGATCCCCGGTGTGTTGGCTATGATGCCGCGAATCAAACTGCCGAATTCCTGCGGGGTGGTGTAGCCGACCGTATCTGGGATATTCAATGTTGTAGCACCAGCTTTGATGGCTTCTGCTAATACCAGGTAGAGGAATTCGGGATCACTTCGCCCGGCATCTTCGGGAGAAAATTCGACATCATCGCAATATGATTTGGCGTAGGCCACCATTTCCCGGACCTGGTCAACCACCTGCTCCGCATCCATGCGTAATTTGTACTGCATGTGGATGGGTGAGGTGGCCAGGAAGGTATGGATGCGCGGGTTGGCGGCATGTTTAACAGCCTCCCAGGCAGCATCGATGTCTTTTTTTGATGCCCGGGCCAAGCCACAAATGACTGGGGCCTGGAGCTGCTGCTCTCCATCACCATCCAATGGATTGCCCACTTCGAGCGCAATCCTTCGTACTCCCTCCAGATCATCAGGTGAAGCTGCTGGAAATCCAGCCTCGATAACGTCCACCCCTAAACGGGTCAGACCGCGTGCAATTTCAACTTTCTCAGCAGAAGTCAGGGTTGCTCCTGGAGATTGTTCCCCATCACGCAGGGTTGTGTCGAAAATGCGGACGTAATTTGGATTCATATCAGCCTCTCATTCCTTACCCGGGACCTAATCACCCGCTTTAATCGTCACCGGATCGATAAAGGGCATCATCTCGCGCAAGTCCGCACCAACTTGTTCGATCATGTGGTCCTGTTCCTTCTCCCGCTGTTCGTTGAACCAGGGGCGACCCTCTTCGTTTTCTTCGATCCAGGCTTTGGCATAAGTGCCATCCTGAATATCCTGCAGCATCTGGTGCATAACGTACTTGGTCTCTTCTGTGATGATCTTTGGTCCACCGGTATAGTCGCCGTGTTCGGCGGTATCCGATACTGAGTAACGCATGTAATTTAATCCGCCGCGGTACATCAAATCGACGATTAATTTCAACTCGTGCATGCATTCGAAATAGGCGAGTTCGGGTTGGTAGCCTGCTTCCACCAATACTTCAAAGCCAGCCTTAACCAGACTGGAGACCCCACCGCAGAGGACAGCTTGTTCGCCGAATAAATCCGTTTCAGTTTCTTCCTTGAAAGTTGTCTCAACTACGCCAGCCCTGGTGGAGCCCAAGGCCTGGGCGTATGAGATGGCGTTGGCTTTTGCTGTTCCACTGAAATCCTGGTGTACTGCCAGCAAGGATGGCGTCCCTTCTCCTTCCAGGTAAAGCTCACGCACCCGGTGACCAGGTGCTTTGGGCGCCACCATACTCACATCTACTTCTGCCGGAGGGCTGATGGTTTCATAACGAATATTGAACCCGTGTGCGAACATCAAAGTCTTTCCTGCGGTAAGATGAGGAGCGATCATTGCACGATAAATAGCGGGTTGGGTTGTATCCGGGGTTAACAACATGATGGTATCGCCCCATTGAGCAGCTTGATCCACGGGGAGTACGGTAAGTCCCGCAGCTTCTGCTTGCTGCCACGATTTGCTGTTTAGGCGCAGCCCGACCGCTACCTCCACCCCGCTGTCACGCAAATTTAATGCATGGGCATGCCCTTGAGAACCATAACCAATCACAGCCACCTTTTTGCTTCGAACCAGATTGGGGTCTGCATCTTTATCGTAGTAAATAATTGCCATTCGGTTTCCTTTGTGTAGTTAGGTCTGATTTGAGCTTAGATCGCAACCTGGTTTGGGCGATCTACCAGACACTTTTGGGGCTTATTGATGACCATTCGCCCGCGGAGCATAACGAATTCCTTTCGCCGTGCCGCGCATCATGGCCACCTGACCGGTGCGGACCATTTCAAGGACGCCCATGGGACTCAGCAGCTCCACCAGGCCTTCGATCTTGTCCTCGGTCCCGGTGATCTCTACGATCACGGAATCAGGTGCAACATCCACGATGCGTGCCCGAAAGATAGCGGCGAGATTAGCGATCTCAGCCCGCTGCTCAGAGGTGGCGGCTACTTTAATCAGTGCCAGATCCCGGGTCACAGCTGGCTGGTTGGTTACATCCTGCACATCAATCACATTGACCAGTTTGTAGAGATTGGCCTCTGCTTTGCGGGCATCCACATTCCCGTTTTCCAGGACGATGGTCATGCGTGAGATGTCAGGTTTTTCAGTTCGCCCAACATTCAGTGATTCGATATTAAAGTTTCGTCGCCGGAATAGGGAAGCGACCCGGTTGAGCACACCGGGTTTGTTCTCGACCAAAGCGATAAGTGTAAGTTGTTGCATCTCTTTATCCTTTCAATCAGCAGCCTGAGGCTGCTTGCGGACCGGTCGGCGGATCATTTTGTCAAGATCGGCGCCTGTTGGAACCATTGGGTATACCGCTTCTTCTTTTTCTACCTGGAACTCTAATAACACTGGACCCTCAGTCTGGCGGGCAAATTCAATTGCAGGGAGAACACCTCCTGGTTCAGAAACCTGCCTGCCAGGGATACCGTGCGCTTCTGCTAGCTTGACGAAATCCGGACCGTTCATGGGGGTGCCGGAGTAGCGGCTCTCGAAGAAAAATTCCTGCCACTGCCGGACCATGCCCAGGAAGTGATTGTTCATTATTGCTATTTTTATATTAGCGCCTTCCTGCATGGCTGTAGAGAGCTCGGATTGGGTCATTTGGAAGCTGCCATCTCCATCAACCAACCAGACTTCGTGATCAGGCTGAGCGAACCAGGCTCCGATTGTGGCCGGTAAGCCGAACCCCATCGTTCCAGCTCCACCCGAGGTGATCAGCCGGTTGGGTTTCTCAAAGCAGTAATACTGGGCAGCCCACATCTGGTGCTGTCCCACGCCGGTGGTCAGGATCGCATCTCCACCGGTCGCTTCCCAAATACTGCGGATCACGTGGGCTGTATATAACTTGCCATCATCAGCCCAGGTCAAGATATCCCGGGCGCTGCTTTCGTTACGCCACTCTGCGATCTCAGATCGCCACTCTTCGTGATCATGTTCGTCTACCAGGGGTATCAAATCGCCCAGGATAGTATTCAAGTCACCAACCAGAGGCACATCTACTTCTACGTTCTTATGGACCTCCGAGGGGTCAATCTCGATATGAATCTTACGTGCCCGCGGGGCGTAAGTGCGCAGGTTGGCTGTTACCCGGTCGTCGAAGCGCATGCCGAACGCCAGCAGCAGGTCCGAGTTTTGAATTGCCAGATTGCAGTAGGCTTCACCGTGCATGCCCATCATGCCCAGGCTGAGCGGGTCTGAGGCGGGAAATGCGCCCAACCCCAGTAAGGTCATCGCTACCGGAGTCTGGGTTTTGGTGGCGAAATTGCGCAGCGTGTCCATCGCATTGGACATCATCACACCGTGTCCTGCCAGGATAACCGGTCGCTCCGCCCCTTCGATCAACTCTACAGCTTTTTCCAGATCTTCCTTCGGGGCACGGCTGGGTGGGTGGTATCCGGGAAGAGAAATCTCTTCAGGATAGGAAAATTCAGCCTCTTCAACCTGCGCATTTTTACAGATATCGATCAGGACTGGTCCTGGGCGACCACTGCGTGCAATGTAGAAAGCTTCGCGTACAACCTCAGCTACTTCATCAGCACTGGTTATCAAGTAATTGTGTTTTGTTACCGGCAGCGTGATGCCGGTAACATCTGTCTCCTGGAAGGCGTCGCCTCCAATAAGGTGAGCAGGTACCTGACCCGTGATGCAGACGATCGGTGAAGAGTCCATCATCGCCGTCGCAATACCCGTTACCAGGTTGGTTGCTCCCGGACCTGAAGTCGCCAAAGCCACCCCAAC
>JALHTN010000368.1 GCA_022865865.1 Anaerolineales bacterium | reverse complement strand
GTTCTGCAGCCTGGCGAGCGGTGAGATGGGCAAAATTGCGCGCCATCTCAGCCTCCTCATTCAGGTAAGTAGCTTCGATCACCAGGAGATCCGCCTGGTGACATACTTCAAGTAAATTATCAGTGCGCCCGGAATCACCCACATGCACCATTCGGGTTCCTGGCCGGACAGGTCCAAGCACCTGATCAGGCTCGATCACACGCCCATCGGGTAGTTGGACCGTTTGACCGGCAACAAGTTTTCGTCGCAGTGGACCAGGGGGGACCTCCAACTGCTCAGCCTTGTGCGGCAGGAAGGGCCGGCGAGATTTTTCTTCAAACAAGTATCCAAAGCAATCAGGCCCACGGTGGTGAACTGGGAATGCAGAAACAGATAAATCATCCGCCTCAAAGAGTACACCAGTCTCTACTTCGATCAAATGGATTCCCATGGGGGGTCGAGCGCCTCGCAAAACTACCCCAAAAACCAGATCGCGAATCCGCTCCAATGCCCACCGCCCGGCATAAATCTCTAAATCCTCGATTGTCTCCCAACGCGAGAAAGTGGACAGCAATCCCGCTAAACCGAGAATGTGATCAAGATGTCCATGGGTGATCAGAATGCGGTTCAAGCGCTTAAAACCGAGCCCAGATTTTAATATCTGGCGCTGAGTACCTTCACCACAATCGATCAGGAAGCGATATTCATCATGTTTAATAACCTGCGCAGTTAATCCCCGGTGAATCGAGGGTGCAGAAGCTGAAGTCCCAAGAAAGATGATATCGAACATTGTGGCTGCCTTGTGCGCAATTTAGTACCTGATGATCATCCAAAATACAGCGCATTAAGAATTGTACCTTAACTCGCCTTAATATCTTCCAGGCTGGCAAACCAGCCTTCACGTGACCATTATCGACGAGAAGGATTGCAGACCATTTGTGCTATAATCCTCGCAAATACACTGCCGCACATTTATCTATTATGCCAACCAAAAAGGCTGCAAAATCCTCAAGAAAAACCTCTTCTCAATCCAAGCGGTCGACTGCAAAAAAATCGGGTCGCAAGACTGCTAGTACGCGCCAGGAATCAATAAAACCTTCTTTCTGGAGCAACTTAACGCTTGACCGCAAGTTGGATATTCTGGGAATCGGCATGGTGCTGCTTGGGCTGCTGACTCTGCTCAGCCTGCTCTCAAGCAACAACGGTTGGTTGTCCAGCGGTTGGCTGGCGATTATTGGGAAATCCTTCGGTTGGGGCATGTATTTGCTGCCTTTAGGATTGATAGCGCTCGGTTTATGGTTGATCCTGCGTCATTTTGAACAGCTGCCCCAATTAGAACCCATACGCCTGGTTGGATTGTTCTTGTTCTTCACACTAATACTTGGTTGGCTGCATCTGTTCAGTTTTCCAGAAAACCGGGCAGAGATCTTCGACCTGGCCGCACAAAGCCAGGGAGGTGGGTACCTGGGCGGCGTCCTGGTTGCACTGCTCCAACCCAATTTCGGATGGGAGGGGGCCGCGATAACCCTGGCTGCAGGAACATTAATCGCGCTGGCTTTTTCTCTGGAACTATCAGTCCCAGAACTCTTCGGATGGCTTTCGCCAATTACCTCCTGGCTTCGTAAAACCTGGGACGAGCTGGTCGCCGGGCTTGTTACGAAATTC
>JALHTN010000367.1 GCA_022865865.1 Anaerolineales bacterium | reverse complement strand
GGTATCGAAAGTCTGATCTAATACCTGTTCCCGATCTGATCCCCCAGCCCAAACGATCTCTGCTCCTAGGAACAGATCCAGGAAGTTGTTCCCGGTGGGATTGGGTGGTCTTTCCCCCGTCAAGACCAAGATACAGGCAAAACCAGTACGGGCTGCAGCTGCAGCAGTCTGGCGGCAGTGATTTGATTGCACAGCCCCAGCAGTGATTAAAGTTCTCGCGCCGTGCGCCTGGGCGTCAGCAAGCAGAAACTCTAGCTTCCGAATTTTATTACCGCCAAGAGCCAATCCTGTTTGGTCATCGCGCTTGATGAATATTTGGGGGCCTTTTAATCGCGCCGACAACCTCGGCAGCGCTTCCACCGGTGTCGGAAGATGTGCAAAATTTAGTTTAGGCTGCATAAAATCACCTCTTTGAATGATGTCACCCCGGTTGAATTCCACTTCGAGTTTGTTCTTCACCACGCCGCCGCATCAGATCGAGTATACGCGGGATCAACTGGGTATATGCTCGATACAAGAGCGGGTTGAGCGGCAAATCCCAGGCTCCAATAAGACGCACTACCTCTGCGCCCAAGCCTTCCTTGAAGCGATACACTCCCCACAAAACATCCCCCTTCTCGAATTCATCGGGGGCACCCCAGAGATCATATTCCACGCAACCGGCTTGTTTCGCCCTGATCATCGCTTCCCATTGGAGAAGGTAATTGGGCATTTTCTCACGATGCGCATCCCGCGACATACCGTACATATACCAGGCACGCCCTCCAAATCTAAAAATTATCACACCTGCGACCGGCTCCCCCTCAACCTCTGCCAGCAATGGTTCAGCAAACCCTGCTGCAATGAATTTCCTCCAGATCGTCAGATAATATTCTGAATTTCGGATTGTAAATCCATCCCGGATGGAGGTCTCCGCATACATATGGAAGAGCAGCTCCAGTTCACTCACTTTCCCGGGGCGTACAGTCACTCCACGGCGAGCTGCCAGGCGGACATTATAGCGTGTCTTTTGCTTCATGGCAGCCATGAGCTGTTCGCGATCAGGTCGCAAATCGATCAGCATCGTATTCTTGAATTGGACCTGTTCCCGCGAGGGAATCCAATGCTCTGTTATTAAATCGCTGATTAAAATATCAATCCCAGTATTATCTGTGGCACCCGCTTCCCCTGGAACACCGCGCCCAAATTCCACCTCAGGGTCTATCTTTATGAAAATCACATTTTTTTTCTTGCCAAGTGAGCGCAGGTCTGTGAGCACCTGCCTGCGTAGAGAACGATCATTCCAATTGCGTAAAAGTGGTCCCCTCGGGAGATACATCAGGCGCAGCGGGAAATCAATCCCCTTCAAAGAGATTGAACGGGTTAAGATCAAGGCAGCAGCAGATATTTCTTCATCCAGATCGCGCCAAACTTTATTCGCCGGCTGCCAACCAGCGATCTGTTTCGATTCACCCCATTCCCAGGACTGCAAAATATGCCTTCCAGGTAAAGTGGAAATCAATTCATCCCAATTTTCCCGAGTTTCTGAGCGCATTACAAATCCCATCTGGAAATTATCCTGTTAAACTCCACCAGCTGCTTTAGCCATCCAACGCAGGTAAAGCTGGTAAAAGAATGCATTGTAAACCCTATCCCATGGACCAGGCGAACGCGTGACCTCGCCGCCAAAACCCCGTTTGAAACGATAGATGCCCCACAAGCCATCGGATCGATCACCAAAGTTCGTTTCCAAAACCTGCGCATCATGATCTGGTACGCCATACAGATCATATTGCGAACATCCTTTCAAACGTGCCCATTTCATTGCTTCCCATTGAAGTAAGTAAGTAGGCATGCGGTCCCTGTGAAGGGATGCAGAGGCACCATATAAATACCAGGACCTGCTGCCCGAGGCGAAGACCATCAACCCCGCCAGTTGCTCCCCATTATATTCAGCCATCAGCAATTCACAATTATCAGCTGATTTAAAGAGTTCAAATGCTTTTTGATAGTATTCCAAACTATGGATTCCAAATTGATCGCGCTCCGCGGTAGTCTCCATCAGCCGGTAGAAGGCCTCAATATTTGCTGAAGGAAGTACAACGACGCCTTTTTTTGCAGAAAGGCGAATATTGTACCGAGTTTTCTGCTTCATTCGAGCAAGGATATCTTCTTCACTGCCGCGTAAATCAATCACAAGAGTGCGCGGGGGTTGTATCGCTTGGGGGCTCGAACG
The DNA here is from genome assembly GCA_022865865.1 of Anaerolineales bacterium. Next base: position 6,012 of record JALHTN010000367.1, on the reverse strand, counting down.
GAAACCGGGTGGCATTTCAATCGCCTGAACTTGATCGATAGAGCCCCAATCATCGGGTTCGAATTTTAAGAATACTGCCCGTTTCCTGCGGCACACAAGATCTACATCTTTCCAGAATGATTCTCCAGGAATAGGCAGGTTTCCAGCAGTAGCATAGTTCTGAAGCAACGGCCCTTTAGGGAGATAGCCAAAAGTCAAACCCAATGGTAGCTGGCGAAACAAAATTTGGGTCCCCCAAATGTAGCCACCTTCATCACTTACCATGGGCACAGGTTCCCAACCAAAACTGGATTTCAATTTGCCCCAGGCTGCAGTTTGCAGCAGGTGCGCGTCAGGGCACTTCGAAAGAAAAACATTCCATTCGGTAAGAGATAAATTAGTCATTAAATTTACTAAGTCTCTTTATTTTGGGGGAATTTTCTAGATCAATTTCTAACACCGCGGCGATAACAGTCAAACAACGGAAGTCCAATCTGGTGGTGGGGCGCTCCTGATCGCTGCACCGGGTATGGTCTCATCCAGCACCCGAATAATCGCATCGACTTCACCTTCACCAGCCAGGAATGCCAGTTCATTTACAGTTTGCCTCAGCTCAGATCTGCTGAGCAGATCTTCATCAACCAGCTGGACAATATCACTGTGAGAAGTAGGCTCAAAAATCGCCCATTGATCCCAAAGCTCTTCACTTAATTTTTCACCTGGACGGATGCCCGTGAAGACAATCTCGATATCCTTCTCGGGTTCTAAACCAGAGAGGCGAATGAGATCGTCTGCCAGCTGTAATATCTTGACCTGTTCTCCCATGCGCAGAATGAAAACCTCGCCGCCTTGCCCCATCGCAGCCGCCTGCAGAACGAGGTGAACCGCTTCGGGAATGGTCATGAAAAAGCGCTGCATATCTGGATGGGTGATCGTAATCGGTCCCCCATTGGCTATCTGCTGCTTAAAGATTGGAATCACGCTTCCCCGGCTTCCGAGAACATTGCCAAATCGAACCACTGAGTACGGTCGTCCTGAACGATGAGCGGCATCCAGAACAAGCATTTCCGCCATGCGCTTTGTTGAACCCATGATACTGGTAGGACGGATAGCTTTATCCGTCGAAATCATTACCAGGCGATCAACTTCGGAATTTAAGGCTGCTTCAACCACATTTCGAGTTCCAATCACGTTATTTGTGACCGCCTCTTCAACGTTTATCTCCATCAGAGGTACATGCTTATGTGCAGCGGTATGGAAAACCAGATGGGGATGAAAATGAGCCACGACGTTTGACAGGCGATCGAGATTGCGAATATCCGCAACCACCGGGTGCAGGGGCAAAGATGGAAAATTGCCTTCTAATTCAATTAATGTCTCAAATATTGTGTTTTCACCATGCCCGAGGAGAATGAGCGACTCAGGTCCCCAGCGCGCGATTTGCCGGCACAGTTCACGGCCGATCGATCCTCCCGCGCCGGTGATCAACACCCGCTTTCCGCTCAGATTTGAACCAATTAATGTCGTATCGATCTCGACAGATGCCCGGCGGAGAAGGTCTGTGATTTCTACTTCGCGCAGTCGCCCAACATTGATCTTTCCGCCGATCAATTCGTATATCCCGGGCATAGTCCGGAAGAGCACATCTTTCTCCCGGCAGACATCGATTACCTGGCGCACAACCCCACCGGGAGCGCTGGGTATGGCGATGATCACTTCCTGGATGAACCAAATATCCAGCACATGCCCCAAATCCTCCAAGGTGCCCTCAACAGGTACGTCATGAATACGCTGCTTTTGTTTACTCTGGTCATCATCGACAAAACATACCGGGTCCAGGTTGAGTTGCGGATTCTTCTGCATCTCACGCACCACAAGAGCACCGGCATCCCCCGCACCAACAATCAGGATCCGCTTTGCGCGTCCCTGAATCCCTTCTCTTCCAGACCGGCCTTCCGCGAGTAGGCGCATGGCGAAGCGCAAACCGCCGACCGCCAACAAAGATAACAGCCAATCGATAGCCAGCACACTGCGTGGAAAACCCTGGTAGAACTGGAGAAATGTCAAAAGCGCGATGATCAAAGCTACGATCGCGGAGGCAATCGCGGTAGCTGCGGTGATAATTTTCAGCTCCCGGATGCTGGCATATGCCCAAACCTGGCTATAAAGGCCAAAAGAGTAATAAACGACAGGCTTAACCAATAAGGCAACCACGATCATGGTTACTGCCTGGGGCAGGTAGAAAACAAACACAGGACCCAGGTCGAGCCTCAGGGCAAAGCTGCCGAAGACACTGGCGATAATCAATACTAAATCGCCAATAAAAAGAAGCCGGTTCGGGAAACGGAAAGCCGATTTCATTGTCCTCGCAGCCCCATTACAGTCGATGGCGTACGTAGCAAAATCACCAAATCTGTTAATATATTGCGGTGCTTGATATAGTAGAGGTCAAATTCAAGCTTCACAACTGTCTCGTCGATTGTAGAGGCATAACCGAAATTGACCTGCGCCCAACCCGTTATCCCTGGTTTCACCAGCAAGCGAGCTCGATAGAAAGGGACATGCTGCTGGAACATTTCAACCAATTCTGGTCGTTCTGCCCGGGGACCAACCAGGCTCATTTCACCGCGCAAGACATTGATGAACTGGGGTAATTCATCTAGATGGGTCCTGCGCAGGATCTTTCCAAAACTGGTCGCGCGCTCATCATCTTCACTGGCCCATTGCGGTATCCCGTCGGGTTCTGCATTTTGAAACATGGTCCTGAATTTCAGTATCCGGTAGCCTTGGGCACCGCGACCGGCGCGTGTCTGACTATAAAAGATCGGTCTTCCACTATCTATCAGGATGCCAATACTGATAAACGGAAACGTAATCAGTAATATCACCACTCCAATTAAACCACCAACGATATCCAATAACCTTTTCCCGAGTTCGTAAAACTCACTTGCCCGGCTTTGATCGACAAAGGACCGCAAAATCCAATCTGCCTCTAATAAACGGATCGGGACGCGACCTAGCAGCTCCTCATAAACAACTGGCATACGGGAAATTTCGATCCCCTTTTCCTGAGCATCCAATAATTTTTGAAAAGTGCTTCCCTGCATCTCACCGGATATGGCCACAATAACATCAGAAACATTTTCATTATCAACAATTTCTAGTAATGTGCTGCTCCCACCCAAGACCTCATGTTCCTCGATCTGCATACCGATTTTCTGTGGGTCATCATCAATGATTCCCACAAGAAAGAAGGGTGGCGGCCATAAATCATCGATCACCTGGAGTAAAGTTTCACCTGCTTTGCCTCCCCCAACCAACAGTACTCTGCGCATGAAAGCCGGTGCATTAAATATTCGGATATATAAGAAACGCCAGATCAATGTCAGACCTGGTGCGGCGATGAAAAATCCTGCTACACCTCGACGAGGCAGCAGGGAGTTTGGCGGATCGGTGAAGTAGAAGAACAATAAAAGATAGAAGCCCAAACCGATCAAGGTCGCCATGGCCACACCGCGTACGGTGTCCCCCCAATTGCCCGCCCGATGGATGTCATATAACTCAACCAGGAGCACTACCCAGAAGAATGGCAGTAAATAGTACCAGGCTGGCGGACGGTCTAATAAGAACTCAATCGAGAAATCTAAGAAGATTTCCCCAAGAGCCCAGAAATACAAAGCAACCATCATGGCGAGAACTGCCATGAGAAAATCGCCCAAGACAAGCAGGGTACGGCGTTCACGCGTATGGAGACGCCATCGTTTTGATTTTTGAACCCGGGTTGGACCACTCATGCTAATTGCTAATCATACTCCATATAAATGCCGAACCCCATGAAAAATGCATTGTCGCTATCGCCAGGGGAACCCCCCACAGCAGGGTGAAATCTCGATACTTGAATGCCAGCTGCAATCCCACCAATATTAGAGCCAGCAGATAAATCGCTATTTCGATCACTAATAACCCGCGTGCCCATATGAACCAGATACCAAGTAAGGCCAATACCGGAAAGGAAACCACAAATATACCTGCAAGCTGTCGCCAGCGGAAAGATTCAGGATATCGTCTCAGCATACGGACTTTCCAATATCCGTAGCGCCAGTATTGCCGAGCCAACGCCTTCAGATTCTGGCGAGCGATGTATTTTGATTTTATCGCCGGGTCGAACCAGATCTTGCCACCCATACGACGGATGCGGGTATTGAATTCATAATCCTCGTTGGTCAACAAGCTTTCATCGAATTTGCCGACACGGTCCGTTAATGATCTTTGGAAAGCGCCGAAGGGTACTGTATCGACCTCCTGTGCCGTGCCGCCTACCCGGTAGCGAGCATCTCCAACTCCGAGGGGGTGCGTTGCTGCTCTAGCTATGGAACGCGCCTGCCAGGTATCACCACCCGGTTGAATCTCCCATAATCCGCCAACATTATCACCCAGTTTAGCATCCAGTGCAGCGACACAACGCGCTATGTAATCCTCAGCGGGAATCGAATGAGCATCCAGCCTTATGATGTAATCCCCCCTGGCAGCATCTATCGCCTGGTTCAATGCAGATGGGATGTTGCGTTGGGGATTGTCGACCACACTCACCACCAAATCTGGATGAGCAAGCTGGAATTCCTGGATCTCCTGCCGGGTATTATCGGTGGAGAGTCCATCAGCTATGATCACTTCAAAATTCTGACGGGGATAGGTTTGGCGATAAATAGATGCCAGGAGCAAGCGGATCGTCTGCTGCTCATTGTAACACGGCACAATGATCGACACTTCAGGTTGATTGTTGATGACTCACCTTTATCTATGCGCAAGGTTTTGTGCGCTTGGTAGGGAAACCCAGATAGACTTCATCCGGGCAGATTCTACCCCAATCAGACTGGTTAGGAAACCAATATGATTACTGCCACCCACAAATCTTTGCTATCCCAGTTACCATTCAGATATCTATCCCTGTTCAAATTGGAGCAGCTGCAGAACATCCTCAACTGCTGCGAAGAAGATCGCGTCCATAATTGATTGATCTGCTTGGTACGCACCACCAAATACGCCATCACCATAAGTCTTCTTGGCTTGCCCTGAACCCAGAATGCCCTCAACATGCGGAGGGGTTTTATCTCCCTGCGGTAGTTCGCTGACGATAGTAAAAGGGAATGCTTCCAACCAATTTGCATGCGCAGGTTTCAAATCATGCTTTTCAGCGACAGCCTGCACGCTGTGCGACTGCCACCAGGCGTACCAGGCGAGCTTGATCTCTGGCAATTGATTGGCCAGCTCGTAAAGACGGCTCCGCACACCATCGTTACCTCCATGTCCATTGAGAACCAATAATCGCCGAAAACCCTGTCCATAAGCCGAACTGATGATATCTTCCACCAGGTCCATCAAGGTTGAAAGGCGCAGACTTAATGTACCGGGGTAATCCAAGAAATACGGTGAGGAGCCAAAATTCACCACTGGTGCAACAAGAACACCTGTCTGCTGACTGGCTGCATCTGCCAAAGCCTGGGGGATCAAGACATCGGTGGTCTGGCTGAGATAACCATGCTGTTCACAAGCTCCGATGACCAGCATCAAACGATCATCACTATCAAGGTACTTTTCGATGTCAAACCAGTTTAACTCTTCAAAACGCATTATGCCTCCAATTGATTAGCTTTTGTTGGAACACAACTGTTGATGTTTACAGCAGGAAATTATTCTGGACAGATCCCATCAGATTGAGGTTTAGATTCATTATCTAACTGAGCTGAAATCCACTGTCATTATTGGGGTGACTTAATTTGTGCTTGAAATATGATGATTTATGCATATCCTCAGGTTGCAGGTTTAATTCCTAGCCACCTCAGAGAAATAAGTTAATAAATCCTCTGGCTCATCGATGATCAAATCCGGGACTTCTCCAGTCAATTTGTGCTTGCTCTGGTGACCCCAGCTGACTGCAATACTCTTGACATCCGCTTTACGTGCAGCGCGGATATCGCTGACCGCATCTCCACTCATATAAATTTCACCTTCTGGTGCGCTTGATTGGGTCTT
>JALHTN010000366.1 GCA_022865865.1 Anaerolineales bacterium | reverse complement strand
TGTGTGCCAGAATGAACCAACCCATCTGTTATTGGTCTCCAATTGGAATGAGATATCATTTTATCAAAGACAGCAAATGGGATTGGTTTAGTTCGCATGTACAAGAGTAATTTCCTCTGGATAAGGTTTTTGCACCCTACGGGCTGCCGGAAAACGGCTCGAGGATACGATCCTGGATTATTTTGTCTCTTGTGGCATATCCGTTCAACGCCGATTGTTGAGGCTTTCTGGCATCCATCGAGCCCGCTTGTGGCTCCAGGCTTGAGTTGTTTCAGAGGACTCATTCATGCTAACCTCATAAATTAGCGCGACGCTTTTGCATGAGTTAAGATGATCAAGCCCAGCGGTGTTGACCAACCCCCACTTTTTGGTCCACTTTCTAAGTTGGACTCACCTGCTGAAGGAGTTCACCAATAGCTATCCGAGTTGATGGAGCAGACGGTTTGTAGTGCAACGCGCTATGTGGTCTGATCTGATGTATTCTTTTCTCTATTTCTCAATCAGTGCTTCCACTGGAAAGGAAGCTGTGGAAGCTACACTCAAGTACAAGCCCGACATCGTCCTGATGGATATCTCCATGCCGGAGATGGATGCAGCCTGTTGAAAAAGTAAGTTGTTTATATCCCCCGCGCGGGTTACTCCTTCTTTTTACCCATTTGGAGAGGCACTGGCTGCCTGGCGAAAGGCCGATGACTCAGCGCTTTGTTAGTCGCCCGCGTTCCCTGGCCACGGTCCAAAACCGCATTGCTCAGGCGGCCACCTTCTTCAGAAACATCGACCTGGGCCTCTTCTACCCCGGCGTGTTTGACCACGTTAAAGCGAGCAATCGGGGTGGTTTAGTAGTTTCGCTGTTGATTACGACGTTCACGAACTTGCCGTTCAACCGCATCTACAGCGCCATCCAGTGTAGATTGGAAATTCTCACCTTTTTCGGTAGCTGCGATATGATCTGATCCCATATAGACGACAATCGTCACTTCGTATATATATGATGTCTGATGTTCTTGGGCAGGTTGCTTCAAGTTAACAACCGCGCCTGAAATATCATTGTGACCTTCTGCCAATTCACTAAGTCGGTCTACGGCTAGGGTATAGAACTCGTTCTCACTTTTCTTCACATCATCAATTTCATTATTAAACTCAATGCGAAAATTTGCTTTGTCCATTTTTCCTCTCCTATGGCTTTTTAGAATAACGATAGCTTATCTTATATCAATGTAATTTGGTTTCTCGTGTTTCAACCGCGGCACGCAGAAGCGCTTGTGCTTCGCCGCGACAAAGCGTGCAGTCACCAGGCTGAGCAATGACGCTTGATCAATAACGAAGCACAGCGGCAGCATATGTTCCACCCGGCACTTTTTCTGGTTCCACGGCGTACACTGTGCCACCTTTTAGGTAGGTCTGAACCGCCGCCAGGTCCAGCAGGGATTCGTCACCAGACTCCATTTGATCATGTAAGTCAATCTCATTGGTATCCGGGTTGAAGATACCCCAGTGTTGCACTCCGGCGGCGATGAACAATGTTTCAATCCGGCCGTCAGAAGCGGCCGGGACGATTTTTTTCAATGTGTCTGCGACTTGTTCGCTTGCCTGACCAGCAAGTTGCCGGTAATGGGCGACAGCCTCTTCTC
>JALHTN010000365.1 GCA_022865865.1 Anaerolineales bacterium | reverse complement strand
GCCAGTACCAATTTTGGAGTACTTTCTGGAATCAATATGATCTCTGGTGCTGGGATGCTCGATTTCCTGGCTTGCCAGAGTCTTGAGAAATTAGTGATCGATGCGGAGGCTATTGCCAATTCTAAACGTTTTCTAAAAGGTGTTGATCAGACCGCAGAAACCCTGGCTTTGGCTCACTATGAAGATTTCGAATTTCCTGGGAACTTCTTGAAGCATAAACTCACCCGTCAGCTCTACCGGGAAGAATTTTACTTGCCTTCACAGATCATCGACCGGGGTTCATTGCGTGAATGGAAGGAAAATCGAAAACCCGACACCTTTCTTCGGGCAAAATCCTATGTGGATGAGTTATTAGCAAATTACCAACCTCCTGAGATGGACGCAAAAAAAACACAAGAAATGTCCAGGCTTGTGTCTTCTTATGCCCGTAAAGCAGGCATGGAACAATTACCTAAGATCAAATTGGATGGAGATAATTACATATAAAGGCTTTATTTCTTCACAACTTACAAAATTAACGGAACAAATTTGAAAGGAAGAACCAAAGATTCGCTGGTCGCTCTGCCAGGCGGCGGGTAAAGTATGGGTACCACTCGCTTCCATACGGCACGTACACCCGGACTGGATATTCCTCCTGTGCCAAACTTTCCTGCAGGTCACGACGTATTCCATGGAGCATCTGAAATTCAACTGCCTCTTTGGGCAATCCTTTCTCAAATAGAGCCTTTTTAGTGTATGTGATTCTTTCCTCATCATGGGTGGCGATAGCAGGAATTGGTGGGATCTTTCCATCATCACTGATGGATGGAATACCATTGGCTATTGATCCATCAAGTAGTTGGAGCACTAATAGATCAAAATTTCGATCTACATCCGATTTTTGGGGATAGGCGATATTTTCTGGCTCTTTGTATGCTCCCTTGCACATGCGAATCCTGGCTCCAGAGCGTAATAATTCGGAAATATCTTCTTCACTGCGGTAGAGATAGGATTGGATTACAATGCCAACATTTTCGCAGCTGCAGTCTACGAGAGATTTTTTAAAAAGACCCAGCGTTTTTTCCACCCATTGAGAATCTTCCATATCAATTCGGACAAAGGTGGATAGATTGACCGCAGTCGTTAATATTCGGTTGAGGTTTTCAGCGCATAAATCTTCGTCGACAGCCAAACCAATTTGGGTGAGCTTGATTGAGATATTTGATCGTACACCTTCCGTGTGAATTCTTTTAAGGATGGTGATGATATCATTCGTTGCCTGGACAGCCTTCTCAGGATTGGAGGTATGTTCCCCCAGATGGTCAAGGGTGGCGTTGATGTTTTTAGCATTCAGGGTTCTAATTACTTCAATCGCATCACCGAGTTTTTCACCTGCGATGAAGCGTGATGCGGCTTTGCGCGCGAAGGACCAGCGAGTCACTATTTGACGAGCCCAATCAGCTTTTGAGAGATAAATGAGGAATGTTCGCAGCATTATTATGTACCTTAGGAAATGTTCTTAAATAAATCAGCCAGATCATTTTTTGATCTGACGGTTGATCTTCATGAAGCTTCAATAGGTAAATTAACTATCATATTACCGGCATAGATTGTCCGGAGTGAGGTACGGAAAGGCAGTGATGATCCAGGCAATCTGTCCATGTTCATTCCCATTGTAGCATTAAACAAATAGAATAATATCCAACAAGAATCACACTATGCAAGTGACATTAATCCAATAATTCAGGAATTAAAACCAACCAGAATGAAAAATCAATTCTCGGGATACATGCTGATATTGCTTGCAGCCTCATTATGGGGAACACTGGGAGTTTTCTATAAATATCTAAACTCGTATTCCCATTTATCGCCTGTTGAAATCGTTTTCTGGCGAGCTCTCTATGCGTCAATTATTACTATTATCATCATAATATTTAGGCGCAAGGACGAGCTCAAAATTCAGCGTAAAAACTTAAGTGTCTTTCTTGCCATTGGTATTTTTGGCATTGCGGGATTTTTTATCGTTTATATCTATGCCATCACGACCATTGGTATGGGAGTAGCATCGGTTTTATTATATAGCGCGGCTGTCTGGGTGGCTTTGTTCGGATTCATATTCCAAGGAGATCGGATAACAAAACAGAAGTTGATCGCTTTGATTCTTGCGCTTTCAGGTATCGTATTGATTGCGGGAATTTATAATTTCCGTCAATTTCGCTTAGGCTCTCTGGGACTCATCGCTGGATTAGGTTCTGGATTGGGATATGCTGCCTATATCATTCTAAATAAACGTGCCAGCGAATTTGGCTACTCCACCTGGACGGTCAATGCATATGGGCTTGGAATCGGAGCTCTGGTCCTCCTGATCTTCCAGGAACCTAGCGCATTGAGCCAAACTTTAGCCACCCCATCAACTTCATTCTGGCTGCTCATGCTGGGCATTATTCCGACCTTAGGCGGCGGTTTGGCTTTCTATGCCGGACTGCAGAGAATTCCTGCGGTAAACGCGAGTATCGTAGCCACTTTCGAACCAGTGGTGGCCACAACACTCGGATGGTTGCTGTTCTCAGAAAAACTGGTTCCCCCACAGATTCTCGGAGGGATTTTGGTCATTAGTTCTATTATGCTGATCCAATTACCAGTGAAATCCTTTCAAGCAATATTCAATTTCCGGAGAGTTGATAAAGAATAAACCGTTTTGATTGATAAATCTCTTGCGCGGAATCCAATTGAATATCATCTAGAAATGATCTCCGCTCAAGTACGTATTCAAGTGTTTGGCCAAGACCTTGGTTTACAACAACGATTGCCCTGGAAAATTCTTTCTCCTTCACCAATTCAGTGTACTCTTTAGAAAGATTATTTCTCCGAAGATAATATTTTAATACAATCGTATCCGGTGATGTAACCACCACAACATCCTCAGGTTGAAGGTAATCCTCTAAGAAATCCGCCACACGTTCTACCTCTCCTTGAGAGAGTAATTTCTCCGTATATTGAGGATAACTTCTGATTAGACCAGCCAGGAGTGGAGAAATAACCAAAATACTTATCAATATCACCAGCAAGTATTCGGACTTCGGTAATTTATGAATCATGAGTGAAAACAACCCAATTATCCCTGCTGAAATCCAGATTATGAAGAATGGTAGTAAGAATAGCCAGATACGCGGCCAAGGAGCAACTCTTTGCAACAACAGCGCGGTCGCTATCCACAGAAAACCAGCCAGGAAAAGCGGTACGCGTCGTTTTTTGGGTAGCGTTGGTACGAAAAATGAGGCTATAAAACCGATAATTGCCACCAGGGATAGAGTGGAGGGCAATGATCGATTCCATTCCTTCCAGGTGTTGACAATCCTGGGGATCACACTCTGGGTAAAATCTGACCAGCTCAAAGTCTCAACTACGTCATTTCCAATGACTGATTGAATTCCCGAGGTGAGGATAATTGGCAAATAAAGAATTCCCGTAAGTATTACTACTCCAATAAGAGATAAGAACAAATATAAATAGAAATTCCGTCCATAATCAGGAATCACATCTTTTATCAGAGCGGATAACAACAACCAGGTAAAAGCCATGCCTACCGGATAGATCATCGTGGGGTTTGTATACATTCCTAAAGCAGAAAACAGAATCAGCAAACACCAGCCAATAAGATTGCGTTGATCTTTAACCTGGGCAGCCAAAGCCATAATCAATAACGCGAATAAGGAGATGATCGTGTAGCCGCGTGCAGTGGTCGAGTAATCGATCATCACGGGAAGAGAAGCAACAACACTAGCTGCAACTAAACTGATTTTCCAACTATAAAAGATCCTGCTTACTAAATAAGTAGCTGGAATTATCAATATTCCGGCTAAGAAGGCTGTTAATCGAATGACTGCAGGTGAATCTCCAAACAACTGTGTAAACAGGTTTACCAATATCGTGTGAAATACATGGTTATTCGGTAAGTGGTAGTCCGTAATCACTGCTCGCAATCCGCGGGAAGCAAATGCCATGAAAGTATAGGTTTCATCATGACCCATCGGCCTCCATAAATACGCATACCTGAAGAATGTTCCCAGAGCGATGATCACTATCAGAGTTATTACTGGAGCTAGCTCTAGTTTGGATGGAATGACGGCTCTGATAAGATCCTTTACCTCATGCCATCGCAATCTAAAGAATTCCATCGACCAAGCTAACAAGAGTGCTATTCTTGATTTTGATTGTTTCCGAAAGGCAAGGAAATAAACAAGGATGCTGATAAGCAATAATAGAAGTGTTATTGCGACGATTCGTGTTACCCTATAAACCTGCTGAGTATACGACTCGACATCCCCATCACCTGCAATATTATCTAGCAAGCTCTTCTGGTCAACATACGGTACTGTTGCTATTAAGCTGAATATGATTGCGCCTATCAGCGCAGTAATCACAATGACCCACCAAAGACCGGTTGCTTTACTGTTTTGCTTCATTTTCCCATAACAATGAATTAGTGGATTTTAACAACATACTAATCATCAAACTGATTAACGAGTTGAATTCACGATTATTGTGCTGTAAATTTTGTTGCTGCCAATTTAACAATTTACCCATCAATTCATAATTATATCGTTTCAAGCGAAATTTTGACATTCTACCAAGATTTGAAACGTAATTTTCCTCTACAACACATTGGCTATGCGCATTTCCGTGATATAAACTAATCTCATTCTTCCTTCGATTAAACCTCCCTTTCAAATTGCTATTCTTTATTTATGTTCTTGCAGTCATCAAGAATACACCTAAAGGAAACTAGGACCAAAAAAATATTTCCCTCACTTGATCGTTGACTAATCTCAAGATCGACCTTAAAATATATTTTAAGGTCGATCTGATGCCAAAAGAAATCAATCAGTTGGAAACACTGAAGTCGTTAAAGCGGATCAATACTGTATCCGATCCTAAGAGGTTGGAAATCCTTCAAAGGTTGATGGATAAACCCAGCACAATATCCCAAATTGGTCGTGAGCTGGGTGAATTTCCTGCCGCTATTCGATACCACATCAATAAACTCATTGCATTAGAGCTGGTTGAGCTTCGTGAAGTACGCAGCTCTCCAGGCTATTCCGAAAAATATTATTCGGCCAGGGCTGATGCGTTATTAATACAGCGAACCATTTTGCCTATCTCAGACCAGAAAACACTCATATTTATGGGCAGCCATGACCTCGCTATGGAAATATTGATCACTGGATTCTGTGAAAAATATTCGCGTGTAAACATCCTAAATTTCCCGATTGGAAGTTTAGATGGTTTGGTGGCATTGCGACAAGGAACCGCCCATCTTGCTGGTTGCCATTTATTCGACTCGGATACCAACCAATACAATCACCCCTTCGTGAAGCATTTCTTTCCAGGGCAATCCACGAAACTAATCACACTTGCCAGTCGAGTACAGGGCTTACTTTTCGCTCCTGGCAACCCTCAAGGAGTGTCTGGGCTTGAGGACCTGACCCGGAGCGGTATCCGGTTTATCAACCGCAATCAAGGTTCAGGCACCCGCATTTGGTTAGATAGGCGCTTGAGGGAATCTGGTATTCAGCCCGAGAAAATCGATGGCTACACGAAAGAGCTGAATTCTCATACGGGTATCGCCCAGGAGATCAAGTTTGGTTTAGCTGATCTTGGTATTGGACTTATTGCTGCAGGGATTAACCATGGCTTGGATTCCATTCCACTCTTTGAAGAGCAATATGACCTGATCATCCCAGGCGACAGGGGCGAAGACCAGGATATCGCGAACATAATTGACTACCTCTCAACTGCCGGCTCCCGGAAAATGATCGCTGCTCTTCCGGGATATGACGTTCATGAGACTGGTGCTTGCCTGGAAGTTTAATAGATTGCACACTAATAATGGAGCTGCATCAATGCGGTCGAATCTGTCACCAAATGTCTTCACCCTGCTGATTTTCCTACTTATGCTGGCAGCCAGCGCTTGCTCAAGTGGAAATCCAGCCAACGATCCCCCTCCAGAAGATGGGAAAAACCAGATCATTTTAGCAACCACCACCAGCACCCAAGATTCCGGTTTGCTTGATTTTCTAATCCCAAAATTCTACGAGAATAACGAATATTTGGTAAAAACAATAGCTGTTGGGACCGGCAAAGCATTGAAGATGGCCGAAGATGGGAATGCAGATATCCTGCTGGTCCACGCACCTTCGGCAGAATTGGATTTAGTTGAAAAAGGATATGGTATCGACCGTAGATTGGTCATGCACAACGATTTCGTGATCATCGGACCAGCCAGTGATCCAGCAGGAATTTCAGGTCTAAATTCGGCAAGTGAGGCATTCCAAGATATCTTGAATTCCGAAACGATTTTTACCTCCCGAGGAGATGACTCTGGAACTCATAAAAAAGAGCTTGAATTCTGGGATGACATCAATGCTGACCCTCAAGGAGATTGGTATCTAGAATCCGGACAAGGGATGGCTGCAACACTGCGCATCGCCTCAGAAAAAGATGCTTATACATTGACCGATCGAGCTACCTATCTCGCAAACCAAGATTTTCTCGATTTAGATATCCTGGTTGAGGGAGATCCGCGCTTACTGAATGTTTATCATGTGATCACGATCAATCCGGGAAAATGGCCTCAAGTTAATTACGAAGGCGCACAATTTTTTACAGCATTTTTGGTCTCAACAAAAACACAGGAGTTGATTCGCAATTTCGGTGTTGACCTCTACGGCCAACCCCTATTTTTCCCGGATGCAGACAAAACTGATTCAGACCTGGGATTAGACTGACACATGGAATTAATTTGGGACGGAATTAAGGAAGCTTTTTTACTGATCATTCGTGGTGATCCCGAAATCTGGGCCATTACCTGGCTGACACTGAGAGTATCTGGGACCGCGACTGCGATAAGCTTGTTGATCGGTCTACCTATTGGTACTTGGTTAGCACTGCGAAAATTCACCGGTCGCGGCTGCCTTTTCAGCTTTATCAATACCGGAATGGCCTTTCCCCCGGTGGTGATTGGCTTATGGGTATCAATATTCCTTTGGAGGAGTGGTCCCCTGGGTTTTTTGGGCATAATCTATACTCCTGCGGCTATGGTTATTGCTCAAACCATTATCGCAACACCAATTGTTGTAGGTTTGACAATAGCGGCCTTACAGCAATTAAATCCCTATTTGAGAATGCAGTTATTAGGATTGGGTGCTTCACAATTTCAAGCGATTATTGCTATGTGGCGAGAATCGCGGTTACTCCTTCTGGCAGCATTAATGGCTGGTTTTGGAAGCATTATTTCCGAGGTTGGTGCATCGATGATGGTTGGGGGAAACATCAAAGATCAAACCCGGGTATTGACTACCGCGATTGTATTGGAGACCAGTAAAGGCCGTTTTACGTTCGCAATTGCATTGGGCTTTATCCTGCTGCTGCTCGCATATATTGTAAATTATGGATTAACGATATTTCAGCAACGGGGTGCACGCAACAAAGAGATTCAGTAATTTGAGCGTAATGACAGGTAACCCATTTCCGGTTCTGGAAATTAATCATCTTCATGTTAAACGGGGTAACGAATTTGATTTGATTATTGATCAATTTATTCTTCACCAGGGTGAAGTAATGGCAATTATTGGCCCCAATGGTGCCGGTAAAAGCACACTGCTCCTTTCGATCAGCAAACTTCTTGCTCCAACAACCGGCGCTATATTATTTAGAGGGACACCTCTCGACGAGATCAATGACCTTGAATACCGACGCAATATCGCTCTCGTCCTGCAAGATCCATTATTGTTTGATACCTCTGTTTACGATAATATCAGCACTGGGCTCCGCTTCCGAGGATTATCAAAATCTGAACAGAATGAGCGCATTGAAGATTGGTTATCCAGGTTAAAGATCGATCATCTCAAAAACCGACATGCTTCTCAACTTTCCAGCGGCCAGGCACAGCGAGTTAGCCTGGCCCGAGCGATGGTGCTGAGACCAACTTTACTTTTATTGGACGAGCCTTTTAGGGCATTAGATACGCCAACTCGTAAGGCTTTGATAGAAGAATTACGCATTTTGCTATCAGAAACGGCTACCACGACCATCTTCATCACCCACGACCAGGAGCAGGCTTTATCCCTTGGAGATAGAGTTGCTGTAATTCTTGATGGGCGATTACGCCAGGTGGGCTCGCCTCAATCTGTATTCGCAGCTCCGATCGACAGTGATGTCGCAAATTTCCTCGGTGTAGAGAATGTATTGCCAGGTCAGGTGATGGACAGTAATCAAGGGAAAATCACAGTTGATGTGCAGGGTATAATGCTCGAAGCGATCGGGCAGGAAAAATCTGGCAAGCAAGTTCTCTTCTGCTTACGACCGGAAGACATCACCATATGGAGAACTAAAGAAGTACCTAAAAGCAGCGCACGAAACCAACTTCCTGGACGGGTAAATTCAATCTCGGATCAAGGACCTCTCCTACAAATTTCAATCGATTGTGGATTCCCATTGGTGGCTTTAATTACACGTGCCTCCGCACGTGATCTTGAACTTGAATTGGGGATGCGGGTATCAGTCGCATTTAAAGCCAGTGCCGTCCATCTCATTCCAAGATAAGATTTTTCTTCGAATCTTCA
Organism: Anaerolineales bacterium; assembly: GCA_022865865.1. The sequence continues at coordinate 1,323 of JALHTN010000365.1, read as the reverse complement.
TGCGTGTAAATTGGCTTAGTTTGGTCACCAAGATACAATAAATGACCGCATACTGTCTTCGATTCTGAACATAACTTGGTTATAATCCCCTTGGGATGGCTGACCATAGAAGAATTCTCCATATCGATTTAGACGCTTTTTACTGTGCAGTCGAAGAGCAGCGTGATCCAACCCTTAAAGGTAAACCCTTTGCTGTCGGTGGACGCCCAGATCAACGCGGCGTTGTCGCATCATGCTCATACGCAGCAAGAAAATTTGGCGTTCGATCCGCAATGCCTATGGCTAAGGCGATAAAAATTTGCCCGGAATTGTTAACTGTCCCCGGCCATTACCGCGACTATAGCAAAGCCTCTTCCCAAGTCATGGATTATTTGAGAGAATCTACCGACCAGGTCGAGCAAATTTCGATCGATGAAGCCTTTATGGATATCACCAAGTTATCTAAATCAAGCCAGGTAATCGCCCAAGAACTGCAGAAACATGTTAATTCTGAATTTGGCCTTCCATGTTCAATAGGAATCGCCTCTAATAAATTAGTAGCAAAAATGGCAACCGATTATGGAAAAGTTGAGCGAGGTTTTTCAGATAAACCCCCTAATGCAGTTTATATTGTTCCTGTCGGACAGGAAGAATCCTTTCTCAGACCTCTGGCAGTAGATGCACTGTGGGGGGTTGGTCCAAAAACCGCTGCAAAACTCAATGAGATGAATATCAATACCATCGGTGATCTTACCCATTTCCCGGAGGACGAAATTACAAAACGATTTGGAAAATGGGGCTACTTAATTATTCAACACGCTCGAGGGATTGATGATCGCGCAATTGTCCTAAAACATGTCGCAAAATCTGTCAGCCAAGAAACAACCTTCAGCAAGGACATTCAAGCCGAAGATACTTTGCTCGAAACTATTGAGAAATTATCAAATCGTATCAGCCAGCGGCTGAAAAAGAAACATGTGCAGGGTACAACAATCAAAATCAAAATTCGGAGGTCAGATTTTTCCACCATCACCAGGCAGTTAACATTAATCCATCCATCGAATCAGAATAACACAATTTCCGAAACAGCAATCGGTCTCTTCAAAAAGGAATGGAAACAGGGAGAACCGATCCGGTTGATTGGCGTCGGGGTCAGTGGATTAGCTCCTGAACAACTTAACCTCTGGGATTACAACAAAAATTCAGTAGATAGTGAAACAGACAAGCGCTTGGATTCGGCAATTCGTGATCTGCGTGAAAAATTCGGGAATGGCGTTTTACAGTGGGGAGATGATTTGACCAAGAACAAAACATAACTACAAATAGAAGGATTCTTGAATATGG
>JALHTN010000044.1 GCA_022865865.1 Anaerolineales bacterium | reverse complement strand
TCATTGTTGAGGTTATAATCCGTGTAGGCTGCTATGCTGATACCTCAGCATCTCGGCTTAGAATAGGGTGAGAGTCCACACTCTTGCCCTGTTCGCTTTTGTTGTGACTGGTTGCAAAACAATCTCAACATTGGCAAGTGATATCGGATCGCTGCTCAATGAACTTCACCCTGAAAGTCGGGTACCGCAGCGACAATGCACAGCCCGGAGATCGCAGAGCTCTATGTGGGAGAATTGATCGGGTTTGGGAAACAGCAGAAAAATTAAATTCTGGAAAATATCGGATCAGTGTTTAATGAATTGAGCATTCTTTGGTTTTTCAAACTTCGGCACTATAATCAGCAACCAGGACAGCAAACAAACCCTGAAAGGACAACAAAGAATAATTACCAGGGGATGGAGCCAATAAACCAGGCTGCAGCTAACAGGGCAACCAGGACGGCTCAATAATGCTTCTTAATAAGGAATCGTTATCTTTTCTTAGATATTAAAAACCCCCGCGATCTAATCCGCTGGGGGTATAATTTCATCAGGCTACTTCGCTGATACCACCAGCGGGGATGCTTAGGACCTGGTCGGTGTTATCTGCACCTGCCAGGTCTGCTTTTATATCCAGGCGTATCAACTCAGTCTACCCCTGCGTAAACGAAAGCCTATGCAGCTGCTGAATTTCTCTTAATTACGTGTGGGCGAGTCAACCAGTTCTGCAAGATGTGTTTGACGTGCCCAGGTGCAAAATTCATCCAGTGAGGGGAAGATTTTTGCAGAAACGGCACGAATGAGCCAATTCTTATCCATGGGCGAGATACTAAGGATGGTTTTACCATTATCGTAAGCGCGAATGATCTCCAGGGCGGTGCCCATGCTGGCTTGGGGAAGATATGCAATTACAATATCCGCTGCTCCTGCTTCTGCCGCCAACTCAAAAAGGACTTGTTTGGCGCGCTGGTCATCATACTCCACGCTGTCGGGGAATCGCGAAAACGGATCAAAGATTTCGGCGTCAGGATGGTGGATTTTGACAGCATCGCGGATAAGTTGACGATAATCTTGCCCCTGGATGTCTTGGTCCGTTCTAGAGCCTTGCATGATGCCTGCGATATAAATTTTCATATTACCTGCTTCCTGATTATTTTGCCTCTATATGATTATTCCATCTGCAGGACTGCTTCATTGGTGCTGCATAATAATCTCGATAGTAAGGTTTTAGAATCATTATAGACTCAATGTTGATTTGATTACAATCTCACCCCTGGCAAGTGATATCTGATCAGCTACCAAGGAATTTTACCCTTAATGACCATTACCGCAGCGGTAACAACCTGATCCTGCACAGCCCGGATATCGCCTAACTGTACCTGGAAGCGTATGAATGGGTTCGAGGTGCAGCTGAAAACTGATCTAATTCTTCTAAGGTTAACTCAAATAAGATAAAATTCCATAATCATATCTGAAAGTCTCTTTGGAAAGGTTTTTGGTGAGGAATAAACCAGGTGCGTAAATTCCTTTTTAAGTTAATTGTTCCTGCAGACGTCCTTTTTTTGTTGGCAGCCTGTACGTTAAATATCGGCAGCCCAAGCCGGCTGCCTGATCCACCGGCCCAAACTGCAATTGCCCATCTGGAGACCGCAGCACCGCTGCCCGATGTTCCTGGCAAAGCGATCGCTCTACCACCTGGATTTGAGATATCCGTTTTCGCTGATGGGTTAGACGGACCGCGCATGATGACCACAGGTCCAGATGGGCAGGTCTTTGTTGCAGAGCGCGGTGCAGGGAAAATTCTGCGCCTGCCAGATGTGGACCAGGATGGCAAGGCCGATCAGGTTGAGATCATGGCAGAAGGCCTGGATGCACCCAGCAGCCTGGCTTTTTACAAGGATGGCAGCCTGTATGTGGGAGAGACGACGCGCGTACTGCGTTTCCCACCGCTGGGCAAAAAGCAGTCATTTGACCAGCCGCAAGTGGTCATTGATGATCTCCCAAGCGGCGGCCATAACACGCGCACCGTGTTGTTCAGCCCTGATTATTCCGATTTATTCGTTTCGATCGGTTCTTCCTGCAATATTTG
>JALHTN010000364.1 GCA_022865865.1 Anaerolineales bacterium | reverse complement strand
GTTGTTGCGCAAACTGGTTTCTAATACTTCCGTTACGTGCAGATCCCAGCTCTTTCCGACCAATGTCACCACCGGGGTACCGGCCTCCAACAGCATTTGGATGCTGATATCATCCTCTGCTCGTTTGTTCTTTTTCAATGTCGATCCGAAGGCAGCCAGTTTTGAATTCTGGAAATTTAATTCCTTTGCCCGTTCAAAAAATTCGGCATCTTTCGGATTCGATCCTGGCCAGCCGCCTTCAATGTAATGCACTCCAAAATCATCCAGGCGTTGGGCGATCTTCAATTTATCATCTACTGAAAGGGAGATGCCTTCGCGTTGGGTACCATCTCGCAGCGTAGTATCGTATAGATATACATCACTCATAATTTCAAGCCCTCCATCCAAATCCCTCAAGCCCATGTGCCTGCTCAAAATTCATAATCTCTGGCTCTCTCTTCAGCAGGTATCCCAATTGATCGATCCCTTCTAATAAGCAAGTTTTGCTGAAAGGATCAATTGGGAAGGTGTATGATGCTCCATCCGGCAAGCTCAGTGTCTGGGAAGACAGGTCGATGGTCACCTGCAGATCGGGATTGTTTTCAATCAATTCGAAAATCTTGCTGTGCACATTAGAATCTACACTGACCGTGAGCAGTCCGTTTTTCAGGGCATTGTTTCGAAAGATATCAGCGAACGAAGTGCTGATCACTGCCCGGATACCCCAGCCAACCAATGCCCAGGGTGCGTGTTCACGAGATGAGCCGCAGCCAAAATTATCTCCAGCCACCAGGATCTGCGCTTGCTGGTACTCATCGCGATTGAATGGAAATTCCGGATCAGGTTGGCCATCTGCTTGGTAGCGCCATCCTGAAAATAAGCCTTCCACCAACCCATTTTTATCAATTACCTTGAGGTAGCGCGCCGGGATGATCTGGTCCGTATCGATATCGTTGTGGGAGAGCGGGATGACGTTTGAAGTGAGTGATATGAATGGTTGCATCGATTAAATAATTGATCCTTTACTTGAGCCTGGATTAGCTTTGCCGAGGGGATATGCTTCTCGGGTCCGTGATGCGTCCCGCGATGGCGCTCGCGGCAGCGGTTAGCGGGCTGGCCAAAAATGTGCGTGATCCTTTTCCCTGGCGACCTTCGAAATTCCGGTTGCTGGTGCTGACCGCGTACTGCCCGGGCTGCAGCTGATCGCCATTCATTGCAATACACATGCTGCAGCCTGCGTAGCGCCACTCACCGCCAGCCTGTTTAAAAATTTGATCTAGGCCCTCGGCTTCCGCCTGGCGTCGAATACTTTCTGAACCAGGAACGACCAGCAGGCGTACCCCATCAGCCACATGGCGACCATCCAGCAAGCTGGCTGCCATGCGCAAATCCGAAATGCGTGAATTGGTGCAGCTGCCAATGAAAATGACATCTACTGGCTGGTCTAAGATCGGGGTTCCAGGGCGCAGGTCCATATAGCGCAGTGCTTTCTCTAATGCGGCTCGTTTGAGTGGATCTTGTTCGTTTTGGGGGTCTGGGAT
>JALHTN010000363.1 GCA_022865865.1 Anaerolineales bacterium | reverse complement strand
GGCAGTAACAAGTAATTTTTCCGCAGATTCGCTGAGCCGTGTGCACAGCTGACTGAAAAGGCGTCCTTCAATCTCGTGGATACGGTCTTCCGCGTTTAATACCAGCGTTTCATATTCTTTCAAATCCGGGGTAATATAACGCTCAGCATTGACCAGAGTCTGTTTGCGAATATATTCACCCGGAACTGATTCCACATTAGCTTTGGTCACTTCCAGGTAATAGCCAAATACCTTATTAAAGCCGACTTTCAGGGATTTGATCCCGGTTCGTTTCCGTTCTATTGCTTCAAGATTTGCGATCCAATCACGAGCATGCCGCGAGCTTTCAATCACAGCATCCAATTCTGCTGAGTACCCCACCCGGAAGATACCCACTTTGCTAAGCGTTGCTGGGGGTTCATCTTCCAGCGCTGTTTCGAGCAATATTAATTCTTGCTGGCAGAGACGAAATCTTTCAGTCATCTCCGTCAAAGCAGGTTCACCTTCAGGCAATAATTTCTTAATTTCAGGCAGCTGCTTGAGCGTGCTGCGGACAGCAACCAGATCACGCGGTTGGCCATTTCCACTAACAACCCGTTGGGTTACACGTTCCAGATCAGCCAGGGGTTTTAACTTGGAACGCAAATCCGCTCGACTGAGCCCATTGTTGACATAATAAGCCACACCAGCTTGCCGCTGCTGGATCTGTTCGACGTCAAGGAGTGGTTTACTCAACCATTGAAAGATCAAGCGCCTGCCCATCGGGGTAACCGTATGGTCCAGCACTCCCAACAAGGCACCTGCCTTACTGTTTCCCCGAATAGTCTCAGTCAACTCCAGATTGCGGCGCGTGGCTGCATCCAAAGTCATGAATTCTTTCAGCTGATAAGTGGATAATGCTTTGAGCAATTTGAGGGCTGTAGGTTGAGTTGCCTCCAAGTATTGAACAATACCCCCTGCAGCAGACATGGCAAGCGGTAATCCCTGAAGTCCATAACCATCAAGGGAGGCCGTTCCGAAATGATCAAGCAGCACCTGGCGGCAGCGGTCAGTCTCAAATCGCCAGCTTGGCCAGGAAGTAGCAAAGCCAGGCAATCCATCATCGATCGAAACGCCTTCAGAATGCAGGATTTCCGCAGGGTGCAGCCGCATCAGCTCAGCTCTGACCGCGGTATTAATATCGCTACTTTTTATCTCGGTTGTGGCAAATTCTCCAGTGGAGATATCTACATAAGCAACTCCTGCCCGATCATCCTGAACAGCAGCACATGCCAAATAATTATTGGCATCTCCGGGCAATAAACCGGGTTCCAGTATTGTCCCCGGGGTGATCACACGTGTGACCTTCCGAGGGACCAATCCTTTGATCGGTTGATCGCCGACCTGGTCACAAATCGCCACATGGTAACCTTTATCGATCAAACGTGCTAAGTAATTCTCCATAGCATGATATGGGATACCGGCCATGGGAATTCGCACGTCCTTGGCTACATTTCTGGAGGTCAGGACGATATCCAGTTCACGAGAGGCAGTTTCTGCATCCTGATCGAATGTCTCGTAAAAATCTCCAAGACGAAAAAACAGGATCGCATCTGGATACTGGCTTTTAATCTCCAGATACTGCTTGCGAATCGGGGTGACATCCTTCGAACCAGCCATGTGTCCATTGTATGATGAGCGCCAAGAATCATCAAGCTAAATTCAGGTATTAATAAACTAGAAAGTTGCTTCGATCCGAGTTGCATTTTTTTGTTCTTAATCATATAATCAAATCACTATACTCATTCAGAAAGGAGATGTATCTAATGGCAAGCGTAACGTACGACCACGTGACAAAAAGCTTCGGCGAAGTATTGGCGGTCAACAATCTTAACATCCAGATTGAAGACAAGGAATTTCTTGTCTTGGTTGGCCCATCAGGTTGTGGTAAGTCCACAGCACTGCGCTGTCTGGCCGGTCTGGAAGATATCACTGAAGGCCAGATTTTGATTGGCGACCAGGTTGTCAACGACACCCCCCCAAAAGATCGGGATATCGCTATGGTGTTCCAATCATATGCGCTTTATCCACACATGTCTGTATATGACAATATGGCATTCGGACTCAAGCTGCGAAAGACACCCAAAGAGGAAATCAAGAAAAGGGTAAAAGAAGCTGCCGAAATATTAGGAATTGAAACCCTGCTCGACAGAAAACCCCGCCAGCTTTCTGGTGGGCAGCGTCAGCGAGTTGCGGTAGGACGGGCGATCGTACGCGAACCCAAGGTATTTCTCTTTGATGAACCACTATCAAACCTGGATGCCAAACTTCGGGTTGAAACCCGCGCCAATATCAGCAAACTGCACCAGCAGCTGCAAACCACATTTATTTATGTGACCCACGATCAGGTCGAGGCAATGACCATGGCCTCTCGCATCGCAGTGCTTGACGCGGGTCTCTTGCACCAACTTGACACACCACAGAATTTGTATGATCACCCGGACAATCTTTTTGTAGCCGGCTTCATCGGTTCACCAGCCATGAATTTCTTCCCCGGAACTTTGCAGCAGAGTGATGGCAAAATAGTTGTGGATGCCGAAGCATTCGTTCTTGAAATCCCTGAAGATCGAACATCGGTTTACCAGGATCATGTTGGAAAACCAATTATTTTCGGCATCCGCCCTGAGGACATCATTAATCCCGAATTTGCCCCGCGCGGTATCATCGCCCAACCGGTGGAGACCCAGGTAGATATTACTGAATTGATGGGAAATGAGATCTTCCTCTTTTTGAAATCTGGAAAACATGATTTTGTCGCCCGGGTAGATCCTCGTACAAAGGCAACCATCGGTCAACAGATGCAGCTGGTCTTTAACATGGACAATATGCATATCTTCGACCGGGAAACTGAACTATCTATTCGTTGAACTCCCGATAAATAACCAGATCGGATAGTTACGAAAAAAGAAATAGTCATAAATATACAAATTGGGCGTAGAGCTTTCTCACCAAAGATGCTCTACGCCCATTAATCAGCTTATTTTAAGGATAATTCAATGCCATTTGATTACATTCCCCCCCTCCTGCGAGATTCTTCCTCTAAAATCATTCTGCTGGTTATGGATGGCTTGGGAGGTTTACCAATCAGGCAGGGTGGACCCACAGAATTAGAAGCTGCCCAGTCTCCGCACATGGATCAGCTGGCCTCTGAAGGAGTGCTTGGACAGGTCACACCCATCCGCCCAGGCATAACGCCGGGATCAGGGCCTGCCCATCTTGCACTCTTCGGGTACGACCCACTCGAATATGAAATCGGGCGGGGTGTGCTCGAGTCAGTCGGTGTTGGTTTAAAAGTTGGCCTGGGAGATATCGCTGCCCGGGGAAACTTCTGCACCCTCGACGATAATGGCAATATCTCTGACCGCCGCGCTGGACGGATTCCTACTGAAGATGCCATCCCGCTGGTCGAACGTTTGAAGATGGTCAAAGTCCCAGGAGTATCAACTGAAGTT
>JALHTN010000362.1 GCA_022865865.1 Anaerolineales bacterium | reverse complement strand
GGATATCACGCGGATAAGCACCATAATCCTCTTGTGGTCCGAATTGGGTCGGATTGACGAAGATGCTGACCACAACGCTGGCGCATTCCTCGCGAGCTCTGTCAACGAGAGATAAATGTCCATCATGCAAGAAACCCATGGTTGGCACTAAACCAACTGGAGATGGGTAATCCGCTCGGGAATGACGGAGATCTGAGATTGATTTGACTGTGATCATTTCCTTAATCTTTCCCATCCAGGAATTTAATTGAGTTGTTGATCCTTTGTTGAAGCCCTTACCAACAACCATAACGTCCTATTCTTATCTGTAGGAGCACCGATCGCCTCACCCGCGCGAACAATAGCACCGTTGATGGCATCAATTTCGGTGAGACTACCCCTGCCCATATCGATGTACATCGAAGAATAGTTGCTGGCTGTCCTTTGAGCAACTGATTCCACAGTTTCTACTGGATCAGGATATGGTAATTTGATCTCTAAAGCGGCTGCTACCCCGGCTGATTCGATCGTAATCAACTTCATCAGCTTGCGTGAATTCGGATTTTCCAGCAGCTCCCCATTCTTCACTCCGAGCAGAGCAGTTAGCGGGTTTATAGCAGCATTTATCACCAGCTTTCCCCAAACCAAAGATCGGGTATCTCCAACTACCGCAACCTCAAATCCAGCCTGTCGCAAGAGATCCGCTGGAAGCTTGACGTTTTTATGATATCCAATACTGATCCCACCTATTCCACCCATCCGGACAATACCAGGTCCGATCAAGGTTGCTCCAAGTGTGGTAACTCCTGAGATGACGCGCTGCTCACCTAATGCATCAGCCAGGATCTCCCGGTTATTCAATCCATTTTGTAATGTCAAAACTAGACCATCCGGTTCCAAACACTTAACCAAACGTTTTGCTGCATATGAAGTCTGATACGATTTAACCAAAACGATAGCAAAGCGACTGCCATAACATTTTTCGGGATCACTGGTTGCTTCAACTGGATAAATGAACTCATTTTCTTCCTGATCGATGAACTTGACGCCAACCTCATTCAAAACCTTGATATTTTCCTTCCAGGTTCCCAACAGCCTCACTTTCAAACCTTTTGCTGCAAGCAAAGCAGCAAACAGGCTTGCCATCGCTCCTGTGCCAACCAAGAGTATCGGAGGCTCATTCACATTCATCAAATCATCACTCCTGTGAGAAATCCACAAATCTCAATAATTGACCGAGGATTAATTTCCAATCTCGTCTATAAGGTGTTCCCATTCCTCATCAGGCATGTCAATCGTATGCTCAGGTGCTGGGAATCTACCGCCATCGACTTCTGAAATGTATTCAATAATCGCCCCTTCCATCATGGTTGAAAAATCTGCAAATTTCTTGACAAATCTAGGTGTGAAACGATCGAAAAAACCCAGCAGGTCATGAGTTACTAACACCTGACCATCACAACCGCTCCCTGCACCTATACCGATAGTCGGAATATCCAGGCGCTGGGAGATCAATCCTGCCAGGCGCTCGGGGACAGATTCCAGAACTAAGGAAAAACAACCAGCACCCTGCAGCAATAGCGCATCCTCATAGAGTCTCCTTGCCGCGGCAGCGGTTTTGCCTTGGGCACGAAATCCACCAAACTGGTGCACACTTTGAGGAGTAAGACCAAGATGTCCCATTACAGGGATTCCAGCACTGACTATTGCGCGTACAGCTTCTGAACGTTCACGCCCACCTTCTAATTTGACAGCATCCATAGCCCCCTCTTGAAGAAACCTTCCAGCATTCTTCACTGCCTCCTCTACCGAGACCTGGTAGGACATAAAGGGCATATCCCCAATTAATAATGCATATTGCGAACCACGTGCAACTGCTCGACAGTGATGAAGCATTTCTTCCATGGTGACGCGCAGGGTATTCTCATAGCCCAGCACTACCATGCCGAGTGAATCACCCACCAATAACGAATCGATCCCGGCTTTATCAAGGATCAGGGAGGTAGGATAATCATAGGCGGTCAGCATGCTGATCGGCTCACCGCGCTTCTTCTTCTGCTGGAACACACGGGTTGTTATTTTATTACGAGTTGTGATTAGGGAATCCGTAGAAATATTAGGGATTGTAGACACGGTACCCTCCTTTGAGAAGTGGTAGGGGCCGCGGAAATGGCTGCCTTCACCAGTGAGCGACCTTCGGTTTTTACACAGGGCGCTCACAATCGCCAAATCTTTGGGCGTTTATTGGGATTTGAAATTTCTAGTCCTGGTCATTAATGATCCAGGCTGTTAACCAATTATCTCCAATTTCTCTAAAATGTGCAAGGACTCATTTTTCATAACCCATGCGCAGCAAAGCAGGCTCAAACATATCGGTGTATTTCTCAAGTTGCGATGGGGAAAACACCCGGCGAAACCTTTCCGCTTCACCTTGGCTGAAGTGAGTCCCAATTTGTTCTGGATCACCTTTTCCTGGATGATATTGCTCATACACCTTTTCGCCCTCTGCACGAGTTAACTCAAGATCTAAGAAGTGCATAGTTTGCTCAATTTCTTCAAGATAACCGGACAACAAGTCCTCATAACGAACAATCAACACATCCGTAATCCTGGACCAGGCATCCCAAATATTGACATAGAATTTAATAAATTGCGCAGCTTTATCCAGGGTGTTAAGATGAGAAAATGCATTTGGTCGGTTATTTGCGGTTGCCCGCTGCCCATACTCATAAGCAGATAAGAGAGCTGCTCTCGGATCGCGGTAGATATAGACTACAGAAATCCACTTATAATTCAATAACAGCCGTGTGATCTGATTTGGTCCAGCATGAGTCTTTATTACAAATTTATTTCCTAACCTCGCTGGTATAAGGACGGGAATTAATCGGAAAAAGCTTAGCGTGCTGATATTGCAATTTACTACGGTTAGCACAGGCTGTAGGTAGTATTGGCTGCGTATCTGGCGCGCATTTTGACCCCCACCCTTGACTACAAGGTCATGGACCAGGTTGTAATACCAACCGGAACCGGCGCGGGGCATGCCGGCAGAGATGATCAATGGCTGGTTCAAGATGGTGTATCCTGAGCACACTTCTGAACTAATTCTCTTTTATCCTGGTTGGATAAGAAAGCTGCTTCCAGCGCATTTCGCTGAGCCTGGTAAATCTGGTCATGCGTTAAACCCGCAGCCAGCGCAGCTACTTCATACTCATACTGTATATCGATACCGCTTATCCTTGGATCATCAGTGTTGATCGTTCCACACAAACCCAATTCTAAGAACTGGCGTAAGGGATGACTGGGGTAATCCGGTACAGTACTGGTTTGAACATTGCTGGTTAAATTCGCTTCAATACCAATTCCATTTTCTGCCATATATTCCATTAATGATGGATCACCCTCAGCATGAACTGCATGCCCAATCCTTTCCGCCCCCAGATCTCGGATTGCCTGCCATACACTTTCCGGTCCGGAAGATTCCCCGGCATGAATGGTCACATGCCATCCAGCATCCCTTGCTTTTTTCAAGTGATCGACAAAGAGTTCACCTGGGAATTTTGCTTCATCTCCCGCCAAATCTAATCCAACTATATTATCCTTGGATTCCAATAGGGCTGACAATTCATCATTCGCGATTTCCGGGCCATAAGTTCGGCTGATAATACCGATCAAGTTTACATTCATTCCGGTATCGCTTCGTGCTGCTTCAATGCCATCAATAATTGATTCTACAACTCCTACTGGGTCTAATCCATGTGGTTCAGCCATGAAATATGGGCTGAAACGTAACTCCACATAATCCAAACCCTCCGTTTTGGCATCCGCAACATATTCATAAGCAACCCGCTGGCAAGCAGCGTAATCCGCAAGCACACTCACAACCAATTCGATTTTAGCGATAAATGCCATGACACCAGGCTGTGGCTTTGTTACCTGGACATATGGCCGCAAGCTTTCTTCATCCCAACCAGGAAGCTGTAGATTGTGCTGCCGACCAAGTTCAAGAATTGTATCCATGCGAATGGAACCTTCCAGGTGGCGGTGCAGGTCAACGAGAGGGAAATTCGGGTCTATTGTTTTCATTTTGAATCCTTATTGAATGATTTTAGTATTATAATTCTTGATTATCAGTCCTGGCAACAACAAAGATAGGAGCAAATCATGAACCGAGCGTTAAATTTTCTTCTAGGGGCGACCATTGGCGGATTAATTGGAGCAACTGTAGCAATTCTCCTGGCCCCTTCTTCTGGTGAAGATCTGCGCGCTGGAATCAACATGCGCACAAACCAAATTCGATCAGAAGTCTCACAAGCAGCAGCAGAGCGACGGGCAGAGCTTGAGCGGCAATTAGCTGCCCTGAAAGCTCCTAAACAAACTGATCTATAGAGTTAAAAGTTAATCGAAAAACCGGACAGCACTATGCCGTCCGGTTTTTTTTGAATCTCTTCAAACTTGAATCCGGTTTCTTACTGAATATTAATCCGGTATGCAGCTTTCTGACGGGAAAATCGAGAGGTACCACTGACAACCAAAACTGCATGATCAATATCGCGCCCAATGTTTATTCCAATCTCAGCGGTAAGATCATTTTCAATTAGGATAGGATTGACCTCAATGGTATCCCCATAAGTGATCAGGGTTAAACGATAGGTTTGGGGAACCATATTTTGAAACCGCAGCCATCCATTTCCCTGCCAACCACCATCCCCATCTTCGAAATCTGTAAAATATCCGATCTCTGGGATTTCAATATCATCAATCACCATACCTTCACCATGGACTGCAGCATCGGTGACATATTCAAAACGTACTTGTATTTGTTTTCCGCTGTATTCAGACAGGTCAATGCTTTCCTGGATCCATTTATTAGTGGTTCCGTTGTAACCCCATCCATAGCTGTTTCCAGAAGGATCTTCAGCGGTTCCAGAAGGTGTTTTCAGGATTTGCCATGATTCACCATCTTCTGATACCTCCAGATAAACATAATCGTAATCCTCTTCCAAGTCATACCATGTATAGAAAGTGAACGTCAGCGGACCTTCATGATTGGTGAAATCGAAACTCCTGGTTAAGGTCATATCGGCTTCATCCCCCTTGTTCGACCAATAGTAATTATCCCCGGAAAACGGATCTATCGGAATAGTATTTACCAGCGAAGATCCTTCGAACCGCAAAGTATATTCTCCTGGACAATTTATCCTGATGTAATCAACCCCAAATTGGTGGACATCTCTAGTTAAGAGATCTGTTGGACATTCATAGATTGTTTCAGTCGCTTCAGCTTGGGGTGCACCAGGAAAATTGCTGTAGGTATACCTACCATCTGCTACATGCTCATCTCTCAGGAATGAAGCGATTACCCAATCAGTAAATACATCGTCCGCAATAATTTCTTCCCCGGTGAGTGGGTCTAGGGCATCGTTCAGCTTAAGTACTTGGTCTATACCTTCCAACCCGTTTGCGGGATTGGCAACGATCTCCTGTGTGGCTTGTTCTCCGAAACGATCCAGAAAATATGTGAGGAACAAGAAAGCTGCACCATAATGAGGGGAGGTTTGAGCACTGTCGTTAGGCCAAGCGTTGAGCTGTAAATCTGGATTGACGATATAGCTATATTCCGAGCCGACCTCATAACCATTTAACAGGACTGCTAATTCCGAAAAACCTTCATTCACCCAGGAGGCTTCATTTCGATCGCGATACCAATGGATCATATGCTGGAATTCATGAGCTAAGACAGCATAGGCAAATTCGCTATCCAAATATACATTATCTGCATTGAGCACAAATGCCTCATGGGCATTGGAATACTCATGGGCGAGAGGATGATGTTCATCAGCAGATGAGAAGTAGCCAGCTAAATTTCCTCCTAAACCCTGAGCATAAATGATATAGAGATGAGGATCCCCATCAACACCGGGAGTCCATTCACTGCCAAAGAATTTTCTATTTTTATGGTAGATCTCATTTTCAAATGTATCCACTAAGAGTTGCAGTGAGTCAAAATTGAAGGGAACATCATCTTGTATCCAGAAATATACATGATCGGTAGCATACTGGAGGGTAGTACTGATCTGATGATTTTCATTTGTATCGACATTCGATACCCAAAATAATTGCTGGCTTCCGATATCAAGGACATTATCTGTTGGGTCAATTGTGAGCGGAATATCGCGTTTTCCTTCCAAACGCTCAGCGAGTTCACGTAAATCACTGCTTGGTAGATCAACATTTTTTAATAATGCCAAAGTCTCGTCAGCATTAATCATCGCCTGGTGTGCAGTGGTACCAGATGTAATTCTATTCACGACAGGTGTAGCTGTAGGTGGCCCATTTTCAAACACTCCCATTCCCCCACCTTCATCAACCCTGTTCAAAAATAAACCGATTCCAAAAATACCAGAAAACAAGACACAACCACAGACAATTATCGTGGTCATAACAAGCAAAACAATTATCCAACCACGCTTCATCAACTTCTCCTTAACCAATATTTTGGGTGGTTCAATTTTCTACAAGAACATCTTCGGAGGTATTTTTATTTCTCGCTAACCGCATTGCAGCAGTGATTAATCCAAACACCACCCACATGTTTGGAATTGCGAACGAATCGAATGAAAATGCAACCAGGCCAAAAGCAATTAGACCCAGTAACCCTCCGATACCCCAAAATTTTACCTCTATATCGGGTGAAAACCATAGGTAAAGAGCAGATCCTAATATTGCCATAATAAATGCTATAAAAGTTGTTAACCCGATTATGCCCATCTCCGCCATTATTCTGATGACCAGATTTTTCGGGGTTATCAGCCTGCTACCGACTGATTCTGGCACCACCAACCGCAGTACTTCTGGAATTACGGCTAAGGGACGGTTTGGCAAGTTATCATTAAAATAAAATGCGTAATTACCTAACCCTACTCCTAACAAAGGATTTTGACCATAAATTTGGAATGCTGTCTCCATATAGGTATATCTAGCCCCGAAACCAAGATATTCGAAATAATTGATCAGGTAACGAACATATCCTTGATCAGGTGCTCGCTCCCAATAATCCCAAATCCTGGCAAAAAAATCATTTCTCGAACCTGCGAAGAATATAAGCACCGTCATAACAGCCACCAAAATTATCCCTTCCATTATTCTTCGCCAGGGAAATTTCCTGATTGGTGTCTCTCCATGAGGATCGTTTTTCTTCGTCGATCTAAAAAATAGAACACCTATCACAACCAATACCATCATTACCAGCAATCCAGCGCGAGAGAATGTGAACGGCAGCACTGCCAACGACCATCCTAAAAGTAATAATTCAATCGTCACCCAGCGCCAGCGCCATTTAAATACTGAGTATCCAGAAAGCACTGCAGCTAAAAGCCAGGGGAGC